>JAQICP010000345.1 GCA_027858555.1 Vallitaleaceae bacterium | reverse complement strand
ATTTGTTAAAACAAATCAAGGGATTGATATCGTAAAGATTCCATTTGGATTATCTAAAAAGCCAATTACGACTTTTGATGTTGCTCTACCAATAACTCATGGTAATAAGGGAGAAGATGGTTCCTTGCAAGGCATGTTTGAAATGCTAGACATCCCATATGGTAGCTCCAACGTGGGTGCAGCAGCTGTGAGTATGGACAAAGTGATGACTAAGTATATACTCACGTCACTCGACATTCCAGTAGTGGCATATGTGGCATTTTACAAGTATGAGTGGCTTGGTAAGGAAAAGGCTTGGATTGAACGAATTGAAGAGAAGCTTGCGTATCCTATGATTGTAAAACCTGCAAGCGGCGGTTCAAGTATCGGGGTTACTAAAGCTAAAAATAAAAGTGAATTAATTGATGCTGTAGATTTGGCCATTAGCATGGATGAACGTGTCTTAGTTGAACGGATGGTAGAATCAATCCGTGAGATCAATTGTTCAGTACTTGGGGACATAGAACACGCTGAAACCTCTTTTTTGGAAGAGCCTGTTGCTAATTCGGAGATATTATCCTTTAATGATAAATATATGGGTAATCAGAGCAAGGGTATGGTAAGTGCAAAGAGAGAGATACCAGCCAAGATTACTGAAGCCATGCAAGAGAAGATTGAAGATTATTCTTTGCAAGTATTTAAAGCATTTGGATGTAGTGGCGTGGTAAGAATTGACTATATAATTGATGCTTCAACAGAAGAAGTGTTTTTCAATGAAATGAACACCATACCGGGTTCTTTATCATTCTATTTATGGGAACCAAAAGGTAAATCGTACAAAGAACTATTGACAGATATCATTAAAATAGCAATGCAGCGGTTTAAGCGAAAAGCGGACCTTTCATATAGTTTTAATAACAATTTGTTTCAAGTCAATAATCTAGACGGTCTCAAGAAATAGGGAGGATGTAGTAATGGAAAAAATATGTTCAAAATGTGGCACAAGTAATGAAGAAAGTGCAAAGTTTTGCGTAAGTTGTGCAGCTGAGTTTGCTGCAGTCGTAGCTGATGATACAGTTGGACCAGCAAGTAGTGAATCAGTACAATCTGTAGAGACAGAAGAACCAGTTCAAGTAGAAACACCCGCAGAAGTACAAGCAGAAGTACAAGCAGAAGTACCAGCAGAAGTACAAGCAGAAGTACCAGCAGAAACACCAGCAGAAGCACCACAACAAGCGCCAGTAGTAAAAGCACCAGCAGAAGTACCACAACAAGCGCCAGTATATGCAGCGGTACCACCACAAGGTGCAACATATGTTGAGCCACAAATACAAGAACCAATTGCAGTAAAACCTGTACCAGTTATTGCTTGGTTAGGCTTGTTTTTACTTAGAATAGTGCCACTTGGGGCTATTATCGAAATCATAATCGCAATGACATCAAAGAACAAGTCACTAAGTAATTATGGTAAAGCAAAATTGATTTTCTTAATAGTAGGCATCATTTTAGCTATCGTATTTGTAATAACTATGTTTAGTCTAGTAGAAGACATGATTTATGAGATTCAAGATGCAATGGATTCATACATGTAGTTAATAGCAGATTAGACTAGGGACGACTCGTATAGACGAGCCGTCTTTTTTTTGTACGATAGGAAGGATGATAAAGCTTGGCCAGTATACACTATTATGGGGTGTAGTGATATAATGTACTTGTGAAATGAAATCAGTAAGTAATTAAAACTTACATCAAACGCTACATCAAACGCTACATGACGCTACATAACTTTACATAGACTTAACACTCGGCAAATAGTGTCTTAACTACCGGGTGGTATCTTAAATGAGTAAAGCAAATACATAGAAGATTAATCACACATTCATGGAGGGTTAAAATGAAAAATTTCAAAATATTATTAGCATTGGTTATTGTTTTGAGTCTAGTAGGTATTACAGGTTGCAGTACAGATGATACAACAGGTGATACTCTAAATACAACGCCAGAAGCTGCTACAGGTGACACTATGAGTAGTGGTGTAGTAACAGGTTCAGGTTCAACATCAGTTGAAAAAATTGCTTTGGCAACAATGGACGAATTCATGGCACTAAATCCCAACGTAGATGCAACTTACGAAGGTATTGGTTCATCAGGTGGTGTTAAAAATGCTGATGAGGGCACAACTGAGTTTGGAGCTGCATCAAGAAAACTTAAAGATGAAGAAAAAAGTTGGGGCATGACTGAAGTTGTTATTGCTTACGACGGAATTGCAGTAATTGTTCATCCTTCAAATACGGCAATGAATGATATAACAATGGATCAGATACTCGGCATATTCAAAGGTGAAATCACTGACTGGTCAGAAGTTGGTGGTACGGCAGGACCAATCGTAGTTGTATCAAGAGAAGATGGATCAGGTACAAGAGGCGCTTTTGAAGAAATAGTTGGTTTTGAAGATGAATTATCATCAGATGCAATCAATGCAGAAGGTAATGGTAATGTTCAGGTAACAGTAGCAACTAATGAATCAGCAATCGGGTATGTCTCATTCACTTATATCGATGATACAGTTAAGCCACTTTTGGTTGAAGGTGTAGAAGCAACAGTGGGTAACGTACTTAATGACACATTCCCAATCTCAAGACCTTTTATCATGATGTATCATGAAGAAAACATGAGTGATACGGCACTTGCATATATTGACTTTATACTCAGTCCTGAAGGTCAAGAAATCGTTGAAGAAGAGGGCGGCATTCCAGTCAACTAGATAGGGATTCTACCTCATTGGTAAAAGTTGATGTAAAGTATTAATGTAAAATTCATATAGATTGACATAAGCAAATGTAATCGATGGGTTATATTTGCTTGTGTGTATAAATTTAAAATAATAGGTATATGATTAATTAGTTGTGAATGAATATCTGAGGAGTATATATGGAAAAAGATATGAGCAAAGATATGAATAAAGATATAGCAGCCAATAGAAAAAGAGAAAAAATTGAAGCGGTTGCTAAGGCATGGTTTTTAATTAATGCAAGTGTTGCCATTATATGTGTTGCAGCTATTACATTTTTTGTGTTTTATAAAGGACTACAACCATTTTTTACGGGCAATCATGAGGGTACCTACTCATTCATTAAGTTCATTACAGGCTTGGAATGGGATTACTCTGATAATCCTGAGGTTGCACTTTACGGCGTACTATATATGATTATTGGTTCTATAGTTGCAACACTTGGGGCTATTGTAATAGGTGTACCTATCTCAGTTCTGACAGCAGTTTTTATTGCTGAGATAGCACCAGAACCAGTTAAAAAAATTGTTAAACCAGCGGTGGAGTTGCTGGCAGGTATACCATCCATTCTATATGGTGTATTTGGACTTGGTATAATTGTTCCGTGGATTAGAGACATATCGCCAAAAGCACAAGGGCAATCCCTATTTGCGGTCATGATTGTTCTAACCATCATGATTCTACCAACCATTATCACAATCACAGAAAATGCCATTCGAGTGGTACCTAATTCATTTAGAGAAGGCTCTTATGGACTGGGTGCTTCGAAAATTCAGACGATTTTCAAAGTAATATTACCTGCGGCAAAATCGGGTATTATTACAGGTGTAGTCCTTGGTATAGGGCGAGCTATTGGTGAGACCATGGCAGTCATCTTAGTAGCAGGTAATCCACAAGGTGGCATTCCAACTAGCATATGGGAACCGATTCGACCACTAACAACGAATATAGCATTAGAGATGAGTTATGCCTTTGGTATGCATCAAGAGATGCTTTTCTCGACGGGGGTTGTACTCTTTGTTTTCATAATTGTAATCAATCTGATCTTAGCGCGCGCAAAAGCTAAAATCAGTGAACAGTAGAGGTAGATTAGATGAATAATCAAAAATTCTTAGACCACGGCACCACACTTGCTAGAACTTCAAGTTCGCGGATTATAAAAGATGGCTTCTTCTATGGGGTCATTGGGGTTGCAACCCTATTTACAATAGGCGTATTAGTAATGATTTTAGCTTTTATTTTTTCAAAAGGCATCGGTCATATTGATCTTAATTTTTTCATGAGTGATTATGAACAAGATACCCAATATCTGAATGTACCTATTGCAGAGGATGGTGCAGACAATAAGTTAGGTATTACCATTGGTGAAATCGAAACAGAAGATGGTATCTTCATGGGTGTTACCTCAATCAGTTCTAAGGCCAATGTGGACGCTTCAACCAATAGAGCAGATGATGCATATGCACTGAAAAAAGGTGATGTCATTAAAAAAATTGGCAATACGAAGGTGGAAGATTTCACAGCAGAGGAAATTAATGATGTCATCAATCAACAAACAGACAACGTGATCGGGGTCAAGATGTTCCGGCCAGGTGGCGGCGTCTATCCAATGATTATTACGACGTTAATGATGATAGGCTTATCCTTGCTGATTGCCGGTCCTATCGGTATATTTGCAGCGATCTATCTGGTTGAATATGCGAAAGAAGGTAGATTGGTCAAAGTGATTCGATTTGCTACTGAAAGTCTTTCAGGCATACCTTCAATCATATATGGATTGTTCGGCATGATCGTATTTGTAGGCTTGTTCAAATTCAATTACTCACTACTGTCTGGGGCATTAACGGTGAGCATCATTCTGCTACCGATTATTGTCAGACAAACTGAGGAGTCTCTAAAAGCTGTTCCAATGACGTATAGAGAAGGCTCTTTGGGTCTTGGTGCAACGAAGCTATATACCATTAGAAAATCAGTTTTGCCCAGTGCTATTCCAGGCATTGTAGTGGCTATCATACTCAGTATTGGTAGAATCATTGGCGAGTCTGCAGCACTACTTTTAACAGCAGGAACGGTTTCAAGAATACCGTCATTGTTTAGCTCGGGAGCTACTTTGACAGTGAAGGCATATGCGGTTGCCAAAGAAGAAGGTAATATTGAAATGGCTTGTGCAATAGGCACGGTAATCATTATAATGGTACTCATTCTTAATGGTATATCTAAATTCATCAGTAGAAAATACACCATTAAACATTAAACTTATCATTATGTTAGGTAGAGGTGAAATATGAACAGTAAAGAATTAAACAGTAAAGCAATAAGCAGTAAAGCGTTAAAAAGTAGTGATATGAGCAGTGATCTGTTACAAGGAAAAGACCTGAGTAAAGACGCCAAGTTTTCAGTTAGAGATCTTGATTTTTACTATAATGATTTTAAGGCACTCTCTAATGTAAACGTGGACATTCTCGCTAATGAAATAACCGCATTCATCGGTCCATCAGGTTGTGGTAAGTCAACTTTCCTTCGAACACTTAATCGTATGAATGATTTGATTGAAGGCACAAGAGTTGAAGGTAGTGTCTTACTTGACGGCAACAATGTCTATGGAGATGTAGATGTTATAAAACTAAGGTCAAAAGTCGGGATGGTATTTCAAAAGCCTAATCCGTTTCCAATGAGTGTTTACGATAATGTAGCATACGGTCCAAGATCTCACGGTATAAAAAAGAAAAGTATCTTAGATGAGATTGTTGAAAAAAGTCTGAAACAAGCAGCCATATGGGATGAAGTTAAAGACTCCCTAAGACGCTCAGCCCTATCTTTCTCAGGTGGGCAACAACAGAGAATCTGTATTGCACGAGCACTTGCTGTGGAACCAGAAGTACTCCTCATGGATGAACCGACCTCAGCACTGGATCCTATATCAACCCTTAAGATAGAAGACCTTGCAACAGAGCTTAAAAAGGATTACACCATTGTCATCGTAACGCATAATATGCAACAGGCAGCAAGAATATCTGATAAGACAGCTTTCTTTTTATTAGGTGAACTTCTTGAAATCAATGATACGGAAATCATATTCTCGAATCCAGTTAATAAGAAAACAGAAGATTACATAACTGGTAGGTTTGGTTAGGATAATGTATAATATTAATAAGCGTAAAGATAATAGTGATTAAATAAGGAGAAAATCATGCCTGAAAGAATAGAATTAAAACGGGAATTAGAGAGAATACATAAGGACCTTATTAAAATGGGTGCTACTATTGAGCAATCAATGGAGGATATGATTGAAGCATTTTTAACTCAAAATGCTGAACTGGCAAGAGATATCATTGAACGTGATGATGAGATCGATGATTTGGAACTACAAGTGGAGCAAGATTGTATACGTTTAATAGCTAGACAACAACCTATGGCTAGGGATCTGAGAGATACGGCTGCCATACTCAAGATTATTACAGATTTAGAGCGTATTGGTGACCATTGTTCGGATATATCGCAATACATCATCAATCTGAGTGAAGAGAAATATATTAAGTCAATAGATGATATTCCCCTTATGATGTCTAAGGTAAAGCTCATGGTAAGAGATGCCATTGATATTTGTATTAGAAGAGACCTGGAATTGGCTAAAGACATATGTAACAGAGATCAAGAAATCAATGACTTATTTTATCATATCATTGATGAGATAGTTACACTGATGAATGAATTTCCAGGGAATGCAAGACAATTGAAGGAATTTATGTTTATCGTAAAATATCTGGAGCGTATGGGCGACCATGCAACCAATGTGGCAGAGTGGATTATCTATTCTGTAACAGGTACTCACGACTATAAGTAGGAGGCATGATGGCTAAAAAAGTAATTCTGACAGTGGATGACGAAGAACATATTCTAGAATTATTAAAATATAATATTGAAAATAATGGCTATGAAGTGATCCAAGCAGATACTGGTGAATTAGCACTTGAGATTCTTGAACAACAAGAGGTGGATTTAGTTCTTTTGGATCTGATGTTACCAGGCATGGACGGCTTGGATGTCTTAAGAGAGATGCGGCAATCTGAAAAAACAAGTGATATTCCGATTATTATGTTAACCGCCAGGAGCGAAGAGATTGATACGGTACTTGGTCTTGAGATGGGTGCAGATGATTATATCGCAAAGCCTTTCAGGGTACATGAACTCATGGCCAGAATAAAAGTGATTCTTAGAAGGTATAAAGGCACTGGTGGCGTTGAAATCATTAAGAAGTCTAAGATGGACCGCATTGAAATCGATGATTTAGTCATCAACCGCACAACCCACGAAGTGATTATTGGTGAGAAAACAATAGAATTGCCTCTTAAGGAGTTTGAATTGTTATATCTTTTAGCTAAAAATAGAGGCAGAGTTTTTAATCGAGATTATCTGTTAGAAAAAGTGTGGGGTTATGATTACTACGGAGAAACCAGAACAGTTGATGTGCACATAAGAAAACTGAGAAAAAAAATTTAAGAAGATGATAAAAATCCTAAATACATAAAAACTGTAAGAGGCGTAGGGTATAAGATATCCTAATCTGAGTAACTTACATGATTATCAATTGTTGAACTTGAGAGGAATACATATGCAGAGAAAACTACTAACCACCTACTTAATTCTAATCGTTGTCACCATGATCATTAGTAGTTTATTGTCTTGGTCTCGTGTGAATTCATATTTTTATGATAGGATTAATGAAGAATCAGAAGTCAGAATCACTATTCTAAGGGATTTATTAGAGGTTGAATTGAAGAATGATAACTATACGCTAGATGGATTTGCAAGCGAATATTCAAAAAAATTCGGCGCTAGAATCACCATAATCGATAAGTCGGGCTTAGTAATTGCAGAGTCGGATTATGATAAAACACAGATGGATGATCATAAAAGTCGAGAAGAAGTAGCATTTGCTCTTGAAAACGATCAGATGTTTTCAACCATCAGGTATTCTAACACCCTTAACACGTATCTGGAATATGTGGTTATCCCCATTCACTTTGATGGTTTAGACGGCGTTCTTCGAAGTGCAAAACCAGTTGATGAGATAAAGGCACTGATCAATGAAACCCTTCAGATGATTATGATCGGTATACTGATCAGTGCGGTGATTGCTTTCATTGTGGCTTACCTTATAACGAGAAGACTTATGAAGCCGGTTAATGAGCTAACCGTCATGGCAAGAAAGATTGCTGATGGCGATTACGATAACAAGATATATATTGACCAAAAAGATGAGATAGGCGATCTGGCAAAAGCATTTAATGTGATGGCATACAATCTTCGGCTTAATATGTGGGAGCTTGAGACTAAAAACAACGAACTGGAATCCATACTCACAAGTATGAGCAATGGTATCATAGTTGTTGATGCAGATTATAAGATTACGCTTTTCAACAAGATGTTTATAGAATTATTCAATGTGGAAGATTCAGATATCAAAGGCAAGTTGTTTTATGAAGCAACTAGGAATCTGATTATATTTCAGGTCTTGGAAAGTTCTTACGAAAATAGAGAAAATGTGGTAAAAGAGGCTAAAATCACAACACCAGATGGCGATAAAGTCTACCTACTTTTTGCCAGTCCAATCATTAATACCAGAGACAAGATAAGAGGGACATTATTAGTGGTTCAAGATGTTACCAAGATTAGAAAACTTGAATCAATAAGAAGTGATTTCGTATCTAATGTTACCCATGAACTTAAGACACCGCTGACTTCCATTAGAGGCTTTGTGGAGACATTAAAAAGTGGTGCACTAAATGAAGATGTGGGGATTAAGTTCCTTGATATAATTGATATCGAAGCAGAGCGGCTAGAATTATTGATTAATGATATCTTGATTCTTTCCGAGATCGAATCTTTGATGGGTGATCAGAATCAAGGTAATTATGACCTTATCGCATTATCTACTGAAGTAGTTGAACTGCTGAAACCTAAGGCTGAGAAAAAAGGCTTGAAGATCATGACGGATTATCAGGAACAATTACCTTTGTTTGAATGCAACCCACATCGTATAAAGCAATTACTCATTAATCTGATGGATAATGCCGTGAAATATACTGAAGAAGGTTCAGTGACCATCAGGTTAAGAATCGAGTATATGGGCTATATTATTGAGATTGAGGATACTGGTATCGGTGTTGAGAAAGCTCACATACCACGTTTGTTTGAGCGTTTCTACCGTGTGGATGGTGGCCGTTCTCGTAAAATGGGCGGTACTGGACTTGGACTATCCATTGTGAAGCATATTGTAGAACTATATAATGGTAGTATTAGAGTGACAAGTGAAATTAATAAAGGCACAAAGATTACCATAAGGTTGCCGATTAAGGATTAAAAGATTAAAACGAAGAATTATCACAGTAGTTATATCAGTAGTAATATTAGAAGTCATTAGATATCATAAAGAGGGCTCTAGAATATTATTGATCTATGTGCATCATTGATAGAATAGGTCTAATAGAAAGTCATGGTTAATCAGTCGAGATACCATGGCTTTTATGTTATAATTCATAAAGAAGAAGATCCATCAGTATACTAACATTATACGTCTAAAACACTTAGTGAGGTTAACATGAAAAAATGGCAGAAATTACTAATAATCATTCTAATAATCACTGTATTCGTCATAAGTCCCTTCTTTCAATATGCTAAAAGCGTGGCTGTGATGGCTGTCTATTCAGCTTCTGAATATAATCAATCGGTTATGAAAAACAATGATATAGAAATCAAGATACCAGGTGGCTTATCGACCATGGATAAAGATTGGTATCCTTTTGTCATGACATTTAATCCGACACCTTCTAGCTTTTCACGTAGGGTAGGCAGAGATGTTGAGATCAGTATCATGTATAACTTTGGCGCATTTGAGTATCTAAAAGGAGCATCTAGTTACTATGATGACCAGTCGCCTTATTATAATAGTTTTTATGGTGCGTATGTGATTCATGATGAGAACCAGTCCTTTGGATTCAACGCGGATGGCACACTAAATGAGGCGGAACTATCCATTGTACCTGATTATGATATGAGAATTCTAGTGCTGCGTAGCCTTGGTTGTACGACACCAACTTTTGACTATACTGTGGATGACATCTCCTATGGCAACAGCTATCTGGGGATAGATGACTGGACAATCATGACATCTACTATCGAGACCCAGTCCCCGATTCACGCAGTTAAAAAAGATTACCAAGCCTACATACAGTATGGCAAACCATACCAGAAAGATTATAACGGCGAGGACTTTCCACTCATGACCGTCTATGGCAGGGTTTATGCCAAGTACTTTGCGGCTGAAAAATTGACGGTCTGTTTCTATATAATCGGTTCTGACCTAGAAGCTATGGACTTCTGCGATAGTGAAATATTACAAAAATCAGAGCTAATACGGGGGAACCCTATGTAATGTGTACGAACTGGCGCTAATCGTCATACATTGCATTGCAAAGCCCCTTAAATTCATGTATGATAGTAACTTATTAAGCAGGATATAATATAATAAAGATATAGTAATTGACATGTTAATGGATATATACGGAGGCATATTATGAATCATGAGTTAGTTATCGTTTTGGATTTTGGGGGACAATACAACCAATTAATCGCAAGACGTGTGAGAGAACAGAATGTATACTGTGAGGTTTTACCTTATACCACTTCAATTGATAAAATAAAAGCACTGAGTCCAAAGGGCATCATATTTACGGGAGGACCATCCTCTATTACCGATGAAGGCGCACCTAGGTGTGACGAGGCCCTATATGACCTTGGTATACCGATTCTAGGCATCTGTTACGGCATGCAATTGATGAGTGTACAACTAGGTGGTTCAGTCAGTTCTGCGCCTCTAAGAGAATACGGAAAAGTGGACATCGAACTAGATACTAAAGACATACTTTTTGGTGGTATCGAGTCTGAAACCTCTTGTTGGATGAGTCACACTTATTATGTGGACCAATTACCAGCAGGCTTTGTCAATTCAGCAAAAACAGAGAATTGTCCCAACGCGGCTATGTCCAATCTAGAACGCAAACTACACGGCGTACAATTCCACCCAGAGGTCATGCACACACCAAGGGGCAAGGAAGTGCTACATAATTTCCTATACAATGTGGTAGAATGCGCAGGGGATTGGCAGATGTCAGCTTTCGTTGAAGAGTCAATCAAAGCCATCAAAGAAAAAGTTGGCGATAAAAAAGTATTATTAGCCCTTTCAGGCGGCGTTGATTCATCAGTAGCTGCCATGATGATTCATAAAGCAATCGGCAAACAACTCACCTGCATCTTTGTGGACCACGGTTTACTTCGTAAAGATGAAGGGGATCAAGTTGAGGAAGTATTTGGGCATCAATTCGATCTTAACCTAATACGTGTCAATGCAGCAGATCGTTTCCTTGGCAGACTTGCAGGCGTATCTGATCCAGAGACAAAACGTAAAATTATCGGCGAAGAATTCATTAGACTATTTGAAGACGAAGCTAAAAAAATAGGCAAGGTTGATTTCTTGGTACAAGGGACCATATACCCAGATGTGATAGAATCTGGTCTAGGAGATGCAGCAGTAATCAAAAGTCATCATAATGTAGGTGGACTTCCTGACCATGTTGATTTCAAAGAAATCATTGAACCACTTAGAAATCTATTCAAAGATGAAGTCAGAAAAGCGGGTATGGAACTTGGTATTCCAGAAGAGCTTGTTATGAGACAACCATTCCCTGGACCAGGTATTGCCATAAGAATCATCGGCGATATAACTCAGGAAAAAATAGAGATTGTTCAAGATTCAGACTTTATCTTTAGAGATGAAGTGAAGAAAGCTGGCATAGATCGAGACCTCAATCAATATTTTACCGTATTGACTAACATGCGCTCAGTCGGGGTCATGGGTGATGAGCGAACTTATGACTATACACTGGCTATAAGAGCGGTAACGACAACTGACTTTATGACAGCAGACTGGGCAAGAATTCCTTATGAAGTACTTGATAAGGTGTCTAGACGAATTGTTAATGAAGTGAAGAATATTAATCGTATTGTATATGATATAACGAGTAAGCCTCCTTGTACGATCGAGTGGGAGTAAAGAACGTAAACGCTGAGACCCTTTGTTTATAAGGCTTTGCGAGGTATTGGAATAGTCTTTGACTCCATTTTGACTCCATATTAGAGTGATAATAGAGATATGAGATGTAAAAATTAGAATAAAATGTAATAGACTATGAATCTTT
>JAQICP010000156.1 GCA_027858555.1 Vallitaleaceae bacterium | reverse complement strand
TATGTCAAATTATCACCACCACCGGACAAAAAAATAGACTATATCATCGTCAATGGTGCTGAATGTGAACCATACTTAACCAGTGATGATCGTGTCATGATTGAAGAAACCAATAGAATAATTATGGGTTTAAAAGTAGTGCTAAGTTTGTTTCCTGATGCTAAAGGTATCATCGGTATTGAATCCAATAAACCTGAGGCTATTTCATTGTTATCAGATGCCGTCCTTGGCAGTGAAAACATAAAAATCGCCGTACTTAAACCGAAGTATCCACAGGGCGCTGAAAAGCAGCTCATATACAGCATTACCAAAAGAAAAGTACCAACTACTGGGCTCCCTGCTGATGTGGGCTGTATTGTGCTGAATATCGATACAGTCGTTGCCATACATAGAGCCATCTATAGAGGTCGACCTTTAATGAGAAGGATCGTAACTGTTTCTGGTGGTGCCCTTAATAATCCTGATAATATCAAAGTCAGAATAGGTATGAGTTATAGAGAAGTAATTGAGGCGGCTGGTGGTTTTAAAGAAGAACCAGCAATGGTGATTTCTGGCGGACCAATGATGGGCGTCGCCATGTATAATCTGGATGTGCCGATTGTCAAAGCTACTTCATCCATATTATGTTTAACTAAAGATGAAATATACGAAGAAGAAGAACAAGCATGTATCAAATGTGGAAAATGTGTCTCCATATGTCCAATGAACTTATTACCTAATGAATTAAATAAATTTTCAATTCACGAAGAAGAAGAGAACTTTAAAAAATATAAAGGTATGGCATGTATAGAATGTGGTTCATGTTCCTACATATGTCCATCAAACAGATATTTGTTACAATCAATCCGAACTACAAGAAGAACACTCATGGCTAAGGGCCGAAAAAAATAGGGAGGTAAACAATGTCAAAACCATATATTGTATCCATGTCACCACATATGCATTCGGATACAACGATTCAAAGAATTATGATGGATGTCATTATTGCATTATTACCGGCAACTATTTTCGGTATCTATCACTTTGGCGCTAGAGCATTACTCATTACAGTATTAAGCATACTATCCTGCGTAATCACAGAAGCAGTTTTTCAGATTGCAACAGGTCGTAAAATATTAATCCAAGATCTGTCAGCAGTGGTGACGGGGCTTTTGTTAGCTCTTAATCTACCCCATACAGTACCAGTATTTATTCCAATACTTGGTGGTGCATTTGCTATTGTTATAGTAAAGCAAGTGTTTGGCGGACTTGGTCAGAACTTTATGAATCCGGCACTTGGTGCGAGAGCATTCTTATTGATCTCATTTGCTGGCATTATGACGAATTGGCAAGTTGATGGCGTTTCATCAGCGACACCACTTACTATTATAAAAGAAACCGATGTGTTGAATATCAGTGCAATGATCAGTGATGGTACTTTGCCTGGAATGGTTACTGCATTTTTGGGTAGTATTGCAGGCTCCATTGGGGAGACCTCTGTACTAGCACTTCTAATAGGTGGTATCTATCTGATTGTCAAAAAAGTCATCAGTTGGAGAATTCCTGTGATGTTTATTGGAACAGTGGCTGTCATGAGTTTTGTCCTTCAAGGATTTGATGTTCAATTAATGGGCTATCAATTAATTACTGGTGGTTTAGTGCTTGGTGCATTCTTTATGGCGACTGATTATTCATCATCACCTAATTCAGCAATAGGTCAGATTATTATGGGTATTGGATGCGGACTGCTAACAATCATCATTCGTTTATATGGCGGTTATCCAGAAGGTGTCAGTTTTGCTATATTAATCATGAATCTATTTGTACCATTGATTGATCGTTATACAATACCAAAAGCATTTGGGGAGGTGCAAGTATGAGAGAAATAATTCGTAATGGCCTCATTCTTTTCGCCATCACCGTTATAGCTGGTACCTTACTCGGCATTACCAATGAAGTAACTAAAGCGCCAATCATTGAAGCTCAAAAAGCTAAAACACAAGATGCGCTGGCAAATGTGTTTGAAAATGCAGATTTTGGTGACGAGATAGCATTAGACGCGGCACTGATCACTGAGTATCCTTTTGTCAGTAGTTACTACGAAGCAACCATTAACAACGAACTTGCGGGTTATGCATTCAAAGTGGTTACTTCAGAAGGTTATGGCGGTAACATCGAATTTATTGTCGGCCTTTCAATTGAAGGTCATATTACCGGCATTGATATTATAAAACAAGCAGAAACACCTGGTCTTGGCGCTAAAGCTGCCGAGCCAGAATTCAAAGATCAATATATAGATAAGAAGACAGAAGTTTTAACAGTTGTTAAAAATGATGCACCAGGTGATCTTGAAATATCCGCCATAAGTGCTGCCACAATCACTTCAAAGGCTGTCACTAATGCGGTAAATCAAGTCATTACTTATTACAATACCGAACTGATAGGGGGCGTACAATAATGGATTCATCACTAAAAAAAATCAAAAATGGTATTATAGATGAAAATCCAATATTCGTTCAGGTTCTGGGCATGTGTCCAACTTTAGCAGTTACGACATCTGCAAAAAACGGTATTGGTATGGGACTTGCTACATTAGCGGTATTAATTGCTTCTAACTTTGCCATTTCTTTGATGCGGAACATAATTCCAAGTAAAGTCAGGATTCCTGCATATATCGTTATTATTGCATCTTTCGTGACCATGGTAGATCTATTACTTCAAGCATATATGGTTTCTTTATATGATGCACTTGGCTTATTCATTCCTTTGATTGTTGTAAACTGTATCGTTCTTGGTAGAGCGGAAGCATTCGCTTCTAAAAACACCGTCAAAAATTCAGTCCTTGATGGACTGGGCATGGGGCTTGGCTTTACTGCTGCTCTTGGTGTCATCGGCTTAATCAGAGAATTCTTTGGTGCTGGCGAACTGTTTGGCTTCAAGCTATACGAAGCTCTACCAGATGCAGTTCAAGGTCAAATCCAACCAATATCTATCTTAGTATTAGCACCTGGCGCGTTTATTGTCATGGGTATACTATTTGCTGTATTTAACCATATTAATTCAAAAAACAAAGCGAAAGCAGAATAGGGAGGAAAAACGATGGAATTATTATTACTTTTTATAGGCGCTGTATTAATCAATAACGTAATCCTAAGCCGCTTCCTTGGTATATGTCCTTTCCTAGGCGTTTCAAGACGTGTAGAGACTGCTTTTGGCATGGGTATGGCGGTTACATTTGTTATGACACTCGCATCTTTGATGTCATATATTGTTTATGAATATGTCCTTGTACCACTTGATATCACTTATCTATATACCATTGCATTCATATTGGTTATTGCATCACTTGTCCAATTAGTTGAGATGGTCATACAAAAATCAAGTCCATCCTTGTATCAAGCTTTAGGTGTTTACTTACCGCTTATTACAACAAACTGTGCTGTACTTGGTATAGCAGTCATTAATATGCAAAAAGAATTTACATTAATGCAAAGTTTAATCAACGGTTTCGGTTCTGCTGTCGGCTTTACATTAGCCATCGTCATATTGGCAGGCATAAATGAAAAAACTAATTATAATAACGTACCAAAAGCTTTTAAAGGTTACCCAGCTACATTGTTAGCTGCAGGTTTAATGGCTATTGCCTTTTTAGGCTTTGCCGGTCTAATAAAATAGGAGGATTACCGTGGAAATCAAACAAATCATATTTGCAGCCGTCAGTATTGGAGCCTTGGGAATTCTCTTTGGAATCGGTCTAGGTATTGCAGCTAAAAAATTCGAAATCATAAAAGATCCAATGATACCAAAAGTATTGGATTTACTACCAGGTGTCAACTGTGGTGGTTGTGGCTACCCAGGTTGCGCGGCATTTGCCAAAGCAATCGTGGAAGACTCAGTATCACCGACATTGTGTTCCGTGGCTAATGCCGAATCTCAAGAGAACTTGGCTGCCTTACTTGGCCTTTCAGGTGAAGTTATGGATAAGCAAGTTGCTTTTGTCATGTGTAAAGGTTCTAATACTGTAGCACCACTTAAATATGAATATGATGGCATCATTGATTGTTCATATGCCAATTATATGCAAGGTACTGGTCCAAAATTATGTGAATACGGATGTCTCGGAATGGGTTCATGCGTAAAAGCTTGTCAGTTTGACGCCATACATGTTGTTGATGGCATTGCTGTTGTTGACGAGGAAAAATGTACCAATTGTGGTATGTGTATCGATGTATGCCCTAAGGATATAATCGAGTCTGTACCACTTAAATCAACTACTCGTGTCAGTTGTATGTCCCAGAATAAGGGTAAGGTTCAGAAGGAAAGTTGTAAGGTTGGTTGTATTGGATGTAAACTTTGTGCTAAAGTATGTCCTGTAGATTGCATTACCATTGAGCATTCTTTAGCAAAAATAGATTATGACAAATGTATCGATTGTGGCGCATGTGTAGAAAAATGCCCGACAAACGCTATTAATGTCTTCAATTAGAACTATACAAAGATAATTCACTGTGATAGAATAAACATGTTATTATTGAAAAGGGGAACACTATGGCGATGAACAGAACATCAAAGAACACTTGGGCATTATTTTTGTTAATTTTAGCTGGTATTGTACTAGGTGGTTTTATTGGCAGTTTTGCAGAGGGCGTACCCTATCTAAGTTGGCTGAATTACGGCATGAATTTTGGTATGGATACACCACTTGCACTTGATTTCAAGGTTATTTTCTTACAATTTCAGATTAAGCTATTTGTTAATATTACCAGCATTATCGGTACAATAATAGCAATCATCATTTATAAGAAGTTATAATGAAAGAGATATTACTTGCTTCTGCATCACCAAGAAGAAAAGAAATCTTAGAATTGTTAGAGATCCCTTTTACACAAGCAACTAGTTTCGTTGATGAAAGTCTTATATCTCATAAGAATCCAATTAAATTAGTCTCTGCACTTGCTCTGTTAAAAGCTAAGGCCATAGTCAAACAAGCTAATAATAACCAGATTGTTTTGGGCGCTGATACAGTTGTTGTTTATCGTAAAACTATACTTGGCAAACCAAACAATCCTGAAGATGTATATGCTTATCTTAGGAAGTTATCAAATAAATGCCACAAAGTGATTACCGCCATTGCTTTACATGATATAGAGGAAAATACATATTTTGTGAAACATTGTATTACTAAAGTACGTTTTGGGCCCATTACCGATGAAGATATCAAGGGCTACATTAAGACTCAAGAACCCTATGACAAAGCAGGTGCTTATGCTATCCAAGGCATTGGTTCAACTTTTGTAAAATGGATTAAAGGAGACTATTATAATGTAGTAGGCTTACCCATAAGTACTTTGTTAGATGGGCTGTCACAGCTGGGCTATCATTATTTTAAAGACCTAAAACGATAAATTCATGGCATCTATTATATAATAGATGCTTTTTTATTATTAGCTTCACTACTCAATTGACATGAAAAGGGGAAGCTTTTGACAATAAAGGATTTACCATTATGCGAACAGCCATATACTAGATTAGAGATAAGCGGCGCTAAAATGCTCACTAATGCTGAGCTACTCGCTATTATTATAAAAACAGGAACGAAAACAACGAGAGCCATCGATATAGCTACTAATTTACTGAACATGCATCAAGACGGACTCCTTGGATTACACGCGGTGACGATAGAAGAATTGAAGACCATTCATGGTATTGGCAGAATCAAAGCTATTCAAATTAAGGCTTTAACTGAATTGTCAATACGCATTTCATCCTCCAAAAAAAGTAATCGGGTATGTGTCACGTCACCAACCTTCGTTGCAGGTCTTTATATGGAGGAACTCAGACATCTACAACAAGAACATTTCAAATTAGTCGTGCTTGATAATAAGAATAATATCATAAAGGATCATACGCTCTCTATTGGTACTGTCAATGCAACATTAGTCAATCCACGAGAGGTGTTGATCTATTGCCTGCAACATCATTGTGTTCAATATATCGTGCTTCACAATCATCCAAGCGGTGACTGCACACCTAGCACGGAAGATGTACTTATGACAGAACGTTTAAAAAAGGCCAGTGAACTGATTGGTATAACATTACTTGATCATATCATTATAGGCAACCAGAACTTCACTAGTTTAAAAGAGCAGGGTTACATAAAATAGACATTAGGAGATTGTTATGAAAAACAGAAGATCATCACTAACACTTAAACATGGTTTAATTAGCTTAACAGTATTATGTTTTGTTTTGATGGTTTTTACTTGGGAGACTAGGGACAGTGTATCACCCATAGAAAAGACATTCTCTTATGTTATAATTCCTGTCAATAATGGGGTGAATTCTTTCGGAGATTGGTTAGTGGATAGAATTCAATTTATGAAAAATATTAATGAGTTTGAAACCCTTAACGAAAACCTGCAGCAAGAAGTTGAACAGTTGCGTTATGATAATATAATTCTTGAACAGAGTCGAGTTGAGTTAGATAGACTCCGGTCATTGTATGATTTAGACCAGATGTATGCTGATTTCCCTAAAACTGGTGCACAAATCATTGGCAAAGACCCTGGTAATTGGTACGATATTTTTGTAATCAACAAGGGGGAGAATGATGGCTTGGCGGTCAATATGGTTGTTTTAGCTGGTGAAGGATTAGTCGGTCACATCACTGAAGTCGGTCCTAATTATGCGAAAGTACAATCAATCATTAACGACAGCAATCATGTAAGTGCCAAATCAATCAGAACATCGGATCTTTGTATCGTTAATGGCGATTTAACCATGGTTGTCAGTCAAGCCTATTGTTTTGTTGATAAGATATCTGATCAGGCTAATATTATAGTTGGGGATGATATAATTACGTCTCACTTAAGTGATATATACCCAGAAGGCATCTTGATAGGTACCATTACAGAAATTACGGACAATGATCATAAAATGACTAAAACTGCTGTGCTTAAGCCTGTAGTTGATTTCATGCACTTAGAAGAAGTGCTTGTTATTAAACAAGTTTTCCAACTTGAAAGTGAAGGGGATTAACTATGTTACGAACAATTGCAATCACGCTTATTATCATATTAAATGTAAGCTTACAATCAACCTTTGTTCAAGCCATCAGTATCTATAATATCGTATTTAACCTCTTTATTATTACCATTGTCTCATTTGCATTGTTGCGTGGTCAAAAAGAAGGTCTTATTATTGGATTTGCACTTGGCATATTGCATGATGTCTTTTTTGGTGAATTCATCGGCTTGTATGCTTTGTTATATATGTATATCGGTTTTATCAATGGCATGTTTTCTAAAAGCTTCTTTAAAGAAAGCCTGTTTTTTCCAATAATTGCCATTGCTTTAAGTGACTTGGGTGCGAATCTCATCATATACATCACCTTTCTTTTTAGAGGTAGAACGCAGTTTTTCTTATATTTTATTACAACGATTTTACCTGAGGTCAGTTATACGACTTTAGTATCAATAGGGATATATCGCTTCTATTTATTTATAAACAATAAATTGGAGTATTACGATCGTTGGAAAGGCTCTAGAAACAAATTATGAAACCTATTATAAAATTCATCTTTTCAATTCTTACCAATCGATTATTCATATTAGGCATTATACTTACAATCTTGTTTTACAGCCTGATTTTAAGGCTTTTTGAGTTGCAAGTAATTCAAGGTGCCGACTTAAATGAAGCCTTTAGTTTGCGTGTAATTCGTGAACGTAAGATTGAAGGACAACGTGGTTTGATATATGACCGTAACGGCTACCCTCTAGCTGAAAACAAATTGGCATACACCGTCCAATTAGATGGCAGCATATATGTTAAGGATAAAAATAAAATGCTACTTAATTTGACTAATATTATTGAATCCGAAGGGGATCAAGTTGTTGAAGGTTTCCCCATTGGTATTGATATCAATACTAACTTCATATATCGTCAGTCAGCTCTTGATATTGCCAACTTTAAGCGGCAAGTATTTTTCAACGGTAGGTCTGAACCTTTAACAGAGGAACAATTGAACATGTCTGTTGAAGAGATGTTTTATTATGTCAGGGATGAAATTTTTGAAATTCCAGCTTACGCGGAAACAGATGAAGACAGTCTTAAGCCTGAAGATGAAGGTTATATCAAAGGTTATACGGATGAAGAAGTCCTTAAAATACTTAATATCAGGTACCCACTGTGGCTAGCTAGATACTCACAATATCAATTATCAACTGTAGCTTATAATATTAGTGATAAGACACTGGCCTCAATTGTTGAAAACAGTTGGCAATTTCCAGGCGTTACAATAATCGAAGATCCTTTAAGGTATTATAATGATGCTGAATATTTTGCTCATATCATAGGATATACCAGAAAAATCAGTAGCGACACCTTAATCGAACTGGAATCATACGGCTATGATTCCAATGACGTTGTAGGCGTAACCGGTATTGAGAAGGTTATGGAGCTTGATTTACATGGTGCTGATGGTTCTGAAACGGTAGAGGTTGACAATCTTGGTAGAACCATGAACTCTTTGACTATGGAGAATCCTTCAGTCGGTAATGATGTCTATCTGACTATCGACAAGGATTTACAGATGGCAGCCCAAGATATTTTAGAGAATCAAATTGCTAATATATTACAGACAAATCTGGTCTATAGTAAGCCCGAGGATTCTGTAAGCATACTGATGAAAGATGTTTTCATGTCTTTGGTAGAACGAGATATCATCTCAATGATTACTTTGGAGAACGATAATGAAGAAAGCGGCAGTTCTGTTGTTTATAACGCCTATGCAATTTCCTATGAAGCTATTAAGATTAAGCTTGCCGAGTTACTAGCCGTGGACCTTATTGAAAGTCCTGAAAATGAGCAGCATTATATTGATTACCTTCTAGGCGTTCTAGTTGATGATGGTTACCTAATAAAAGACTATGGTTCCCTTTCATCATATGAACAATACATAAATATGGAAATTACTTTCAAATCCTTAATTAATCGTTTTATCAATGGTGGCTACATCACTTTACATGAAAGTGATACTACGGATGATGTAGGGGCATTCATTATTGATAGACTCATATATGATTATACCAATTATTATGAATTCAAAAAAATGGTACTGCTTGAGTTGATGGACCAAGAGAAAATCGGATATAATGCTCTATGCCTACTGTTACAAGAGCAGGGCATTACCAATCAAGATGCTATTACCTATGAAGCCCTTAGGGAAAATGAACTGAGTCCTCTTGAGTATATGAAGGCTGTTATACTTAATGTAGAGATTACACCAGCTGAACTTGCACTTGATCCATCATCAGGTTCTGTGGTAGTGGTTAATGTAAGTAATGGTGAAGTATTGGCCATGGTTTCATATCCGAGTTATGACAATAATTATTTTGCGAATACTTTCGACTATACCTATTACTTGGAATTAATTAATGATTCTACAAGCCCAATGTTTCCTAGAGCGACCCATTCAAAAACCGCTCCAGGCTCAACCTTTAAAATGGTTTCTGCTTTTGCCGGTCTTGAAAAGGGTGTGATTGATATTAATTCTAAAATAACTGGTCTGGGACTGTTTACTAAGATTTCACCACCTGCTCAATGTTGGATCTATGCAAACGGAGGCACACATGGGTCAATAAATGTTACAAGAGCAATCGAAGTGTCCTGTAATTACTTTTTTTATGAAGTCGGTTACCGGTTGTCATTTGATGAAGATGGTGATTATCAGTCTAGCCTCGGTTTAGCTAAACTTAATGAAATGGCTGGCAATTTTGGTCTAGATGAACATACCGGCCTAGAACTACCAGACCTAAGTTCTGTTTTATCAAGTGTGGACCCTTCGAGAACGGCTATTGGGCAAGCTGAAAATAACTATACACCTGTCCAAATGGCAAGATACGTAGCAACTGTTGCTAATGGCGGCACACTGTATGAACTGAGTATCGTTGATAAAATCATGGCACCCACAGGTGAACTTATTGAAGATACGAGTCCAGCCGTCACACAGGTCAATGATTTTGAGGAGGCTCATGTTGAAGCCGTTAAAGCAGGTATGCTAGCTGTAACAGAGGGTTCCAGCGGTTCTGCAAGAAGCTATTTTTATAATTTCCCGATACAAGTCGGTGGGAAAACAGGAACTGCTCAAGAATCTCTAGTTAGACCGCCTCATAGCTACTTTGTATCATTTGCACCATATGACGAACCAGAAATTGCTGTAATTGCAGTAGTACCATTTGGATACGGTTCTTCTAAGGCTATTCCGATTGCAAGGGATGTCATAGCCGCTTATTATGAGTTTTACGAAGATCACACTGAGTATACTAACGGCTTTATGTTAAACGAATAATTATCTAAAATTATATGGATTT
Organism: Vallitaleaceae bacterium; assembly: GCA_027858555.1. Lineage (GTDB taxonomy): Bacteria > Bacillota > Clostridia > Lachnospirales > Vallitaleaceae > JAQICP01. Next base: position 2,599 of record JAQICP010000156.1, on the reverse strand, counting down.
TGTACAGCATAATCATAGTAGTTATGCTATAATTATATGAAAAGTGCGTCATGTACAATATCACCGGCGCTGAAAGAATAATATGACTATGTATAGAGGTATAAGATGACTGACACTGTGGTAATTAAAGGCAATAAACATGGTCTTACAATTATATTAAATGAAACTGAAACATTTGAAGAAATCAAATTAGTTTTAGGTGAAAAACTTTCTGCATCTAAAAAATTCTTTGGAAAAGCAGCTCTCACCATAGCGATAACAGGTAGGACACTCTCTACTGTTGAAGAAACAGAGATTATAGATGTCATTCAAACACATTCCGATTTAACAATAACCTGTCTTGTGGACGAAAATCCGACAATTAATTCAGATAGAAGCGACTCGGAAGAATCAATACCTGTTAAGTTAGATGGTAATCCCAATGATGTGCTTATTTCTAAAAGGGATATCTTGGTAAAAGAGCTTAAGAAAGAAGTCAAGTTTAAAGAAAACCATGCTGTTTTCAGACAAGGCACATTAAGATCTGGTCAAGAACTTCAATTCGAAGATAGCGTTGTATTTATCGGTAATGTACATACAGGTGCTAAAATAATAGCTAAGGGACACGTCGTCATACTAGGGACTCTACTTGGTTCTGTACATGCAGGTTTCGGTGGCAATTACAAAGCATTTGTGTTGGCGTTAAAGATGAAACCAACTCAGATTAGAATTGGTAAATATATAGGTCGTTCTCCTGATAAACAGGAAGATATCAACAAACCTAGGATGGCCTATGTGTTAGATGAACAAATCAGCATTGAAGATATTGATTATTCTATATTTGAAGAATTAAACATATTTAAATCATAATGAAAAGGGGAATAGACATGAGTGAAGTAATCGTAGTTACCTCTGGAAAAGGTGGCGTTGGTAAAACCACAACAAGCGCAAATATTGGAACAGGTCTTAGTATGTTAGGTAAAAAGGTAGTCATGATTGATGCAGATATCGGGCTTAGAAATCTGGATGTTGTCATGGGACTTGAAAATAGAATTGTATATAATTTGATAGATGTTATAGAGGGCAATTGTCGTCTTAAACAGGCCCTTATCAAAGACAAGAAACAAAATAATTTATTTTTACTTCCTGCTGCTCAGACTAGGGATAAAGATGCCGTTACACCGCAACAAATGAAGGATTTATGTATCGCTTTAAAAGAAGAATTTGATTATGTGATTATAGACTGTCCGGCAGGCATTGAGCAAGGTTTTAAAAATGCAATTGCAGGCGCTGATAAGGGTATAGTAGTAACAACACCTGAGGTATCGGCTGTTAGAGATGCCGATAGAATTATTGGACTCCTTGAAGCTCATGAGTTATCTAATCCAACACTTATTGTTAATCGCGTTCGTGCAGATATGGTCAAACGAGGTGATATGATGTCTGTTGAGGATGTTGTTGAAATACTAGCCATTGATTTAATTGGTGCTATTCCAGATGATGAAAACATCGTTATCTCAACTAATACAGGCGATCCTATTGTTTCGAATCAGACTATTATATCTGGTAAGGCATACCTGAATATATGCAATAGAATATTAGGTGAAGAAGTTCCATATTTGGATTTCTCAGAAAAAGGTTTGTTTAGTAAAATCAAAAACATGATGGCAAGGGGGTAAGTTATGGCTTTATTTAATAAAAAAACAAGTAAATCAGTGGCAAAAGATAGATTAAAATTCGTGCTTATCCATGATCGAGCAAATTGTTCTCCTGAATTACTTGAACAAATGCGTATCGATATTTTAAAGGTAATCAGTAAATATATGGAAGTTGATGAAATGGGTATAGAACTCACAATAGGGGCACAAAAATCAGATCATTCTTCTAGACAAATGCCTACATTGCATGCCAACATTCCAATTAAAAATATGCTCGGACCCAAGCACTAGAAAGTTAATGATATGTTTAGACATTATGATTTTAAACGTTACAATTACCTAATAATAATTAACGTACTCGTACTTGCTATCATAGGTATTATAGCTATTGGTAGCGCTACACAAATCAATACTGATTTAGGTAGTGATACATTCGTTAAAAAACAAATTATAGGCTTAATCATAGGTTTTATATGCATGATTGGTATTTCTATTATTGATTATCACTTTATCAGTAAGTTTTATCCAATCATATATATGGTTATGGTTGGTCTATTATTGGCAGTATTATTTATGGGGAAGACAGTCGGCGGCGCTACACGTTGGGTTGCTATAGGTGGTTTTGTCATACAGCCCTCTGAGTTTGCCAAATTATTGATTGTTATATTTCTAGCAAAAATGATAGACAAGTATAGAGTTGTGTTTAATAAGCCCTGGTTTCTATTAATTTTAACGTTACTATCTAGTATTGTCATTTTTTTAGTATTGCAACAACCAGATTTATCAACCAGTGTCATGATTGCAGGTGTTTTTTTAATTACCATATTTGTTGGTGGCTTAGATGTGCGATATATAATTGCTGGCATCATCATTATGATACCGATATTAATCATAGGATTTGAACTTATAAAAGATCCAGATCAAGAAATCATTGAAAACTATCAAAGAACGCGCATCATGAC
>JAQICP010000325.1 GCA_027858555.1 Vallitaleaceae bacterium | reverse complement strand
GTTAATTATTGTAGATAATTCATCTATTAGAACGACTCGTTCGTCTCGGAGGGCATTCGCTGAAACGCCAGTAAGCTCTATGTTTTGAATCTGATTATTGACTGCTGCAATCTGAGTCGCTAAGAAATTAATGCGGTCTACTGAAGTCTTTACGCCAAAATTCGCATCTTTTTGATAATCATTTAATTGCTCTCCGAGTTTGTTGTAATAGGTAGCAAAACTAGATGCATTGTCTACAAAATTGAGTCTAACTGTAGAATTCCCAGGGTCGTTAGCTAATTCTTGTAATGAATCAAAAACATCAGCAAACCTTGTAGCATACCCGGAATCAGAAGGCTCTTGCAACAACAATTCCAGTTGACTTAGCATCTCTTCCTTCACTGTATATTGTCCAAGGTCTGTACTCATGCCCCAATATTTATTATCAAGATATGAACTTCTATATTGTTTGACACTTAGGACCTCAGCACCTGTACCAATCATGCCTCTAGAAGAATTCGGAAGGGCTCTACTAGCTTTTATTTCTGCATATTGACGTGAATAACCCTTAAGCTCTGCGTTAGAGATATTATGATTAACGATATCAAGTGCTGTTTGTGCTGTATATAAACCTTGTGTAGAGACATTTAATCCAAAAAATGCTGATCCCATACGTTCGCTCCTTATCTTCCAACTAGCCCTGTACTAGTTACTAGTGTCTCAATCATCTGATCGACGGTTGACACAACCTTTGCTGCTGCATTATAGGCATGTTGATATTTGATAACATTACCAAGTTCCTCATCAGATGAAACCCCTTGAAGGCTGCTTCTTTGATTGTCTATTTGTTGAATCATCATTTGCTGATTATCGACGATATTACCAACCGCGTAGCCATTGTTGCCAACATCTCCCACATACGCTTTATAGTAATCGTTGAAATTAAGTTTGGCTGTGAGTCCAGGTTCTAATGATGAAAAAGGCTGATCCCATGCATTAAGCATATCATTAATAATGGTGCTGTCCCCTGGTTCATTCAGTAGTTTCTGAAGTGGTAGCTTATCGTAGTCTGTGAGTAATTCCTGGTTGATTTCCAGGTTGCCTGACGAATACAATGTATATGGATCTAGTGGATCTTCCACATTATATTCATTAAGTCCATTATAACGGTCCACGTATGTTCTTTTAAAGACCTCAAAACCCTGTGTGCCATCTAACCCATATGGGGCATTTGCCGTGTCAAGCATTGGTGGTGGACCTACTGTATTAGGTGATAATATATCATTGATTGTAGTCGCGATACCATGTACCAATTGATCAAACTGAGCTTGAGCATTCATAATGATTGAAGGCTTGATATCTGCTTCATAGGTTGCTTGATCTATCATATCTGTGTAACTGCCCTGGCGAATACCTCTGGTTATAAGAAGACCTTTTAAAGCACCTTTATCATTATTGCTTTCAGGTGTTATTGCTACGTCAAAATTGAAAACAGGATAGTTTGCTACATGTGGCCATACCGGACTTACTAGATTACTGTATGGTTCTGAGGCCTCGAGTCCCATATGATTAACGCCTGCTGTTGTAATGAATTCGGTGTTTTCTATTCTCACCTTAACATTGCCAGCTGAGTCTTCTTTAGCGCTGACATCTATCAACTTAGATAATTCATCTACTAATATATTACGTTGATCTCTATAGTCATTGGCGTTCCCATCACCGATTTCATAACTTACGATCACTTCATTCAATTGATAGATTTCATCACCTATCTCATTAATTCTACTGACCATAGACTTTACATCTTCGTTCATATTCAACTGATAGTCATTTAATTGTTTTGATATTAGATCGGTTCTATTTACAAACAAGGAGGCATTTTGAATAAATGTACCTCTAGTCTCTAAGCCGTCTGGATGTTTTGCCAGTTCATTAAGAGAAACCCATAAGTCATTAAGTACAGTTGAAAAGCTCTCGCCTTCTATCTCTCCGAGTATAATCTCTATCTCTTCTATCCCAGTATTTTGGGCATCATAAAATCCATATCGTCCTCTTTCCTGACGATATGACGTATCTAAAAATTGATCTCTAACTTGTCGTATAGCTTGTACATCAACACCAAGACCAACTTGAAAATCGGTGGTCTCATTCATACCTACTTTAGAATAACCAGATTCTGCCATGACAACTTGTTGTCTGACATATCCCGGTGTATTAATATTGGTAAGGTTATGCGCGCTTGTATTCAATGCTGATTGATTGCTCATCATTGCTGATACAGCTCTTGATAAACTACTTAATGATGACATATCATCACCTCTACTTATCTTATGACACTTTGTGAGTGTTGGACGTATTTGGTTAACTACTGTCTTTATATCAATTGCTCTTATCTACTATATCGTATTCATTGCTTAAAACAATAACCCGTGTGTCTGTATAAACACTACGTACTTGGACCCTATTGCTTGGCATCGAAAAAGTTCTTACCTTTATAGCCACCATAGGGTGTGCCTTTTTGTTCATAATTATTGCCATTTGGCATGGATCTCATGCTCTGGACTGCATTCATCGTGTAGTCCACATAATCTAATGATTGTTCTATTAGCATTCGATTAGTCGCGTTTTTTGTTTTAAAGGCAATCAGGATATTTTATAAAGCCCTCG
>JAQICP010000252.1 GCA_027858555.1 Vallitaleaceae bacterium | reverse complement strand
CCCGTGGGATGTTGATTATTTAGATAATTCACAATTATAGTTTTGATATGTTACTTGATTAACCTTTTACAGATCCGGATGCAATACCATTAATTATGTATCTAGATGCAAATATAAATACAATCATTATTGGTACAACCGAAATAGCTACAGCAGCATATGTTGCACCAAAGTTTGATTGAGCTACGATAGAACCCTTTAGTGCTCCTACCATAACTGGTAATGTTCTCTTTTCTAAAGAAGTGATAAGAACTCTAGGTGCAATGTAGTTATTCCAAGTAACGATAAATGCCATAATAGCCATTGTAGCTGTAGCTGGTGCAGCTAATGGAATAATCAAGCGATGGAATATTGAAAACTCACCAGCACCATCAATCCTAGCTGCTTCAACCAAAGCAGGATGAACTGATCCTGCCATATACTGACGAATAAAGAAAACACCAAAAGTATTAGCTATCATCGGTATGATCAATGGGTAATAACTATCAATCATCTTAAATTGTAAACATAACTGATAGAAACCAATTAAACCTAATTGTTGAGGTACCATCATCATGAGTATCATAAATGTGAAAAGAATAGTTTTACCTTTAAATTCATAAAACTGAAATCCAAATGCTGTGAGTGTTGAAAAGTAAGCGGTCAATATAGTCGCTGATACTGCAATAAATGCACTATTTAGCAAACCTCTCCATACATCAACATATACCAATAGTGAATCAAAATTCTCAAAAAAGTGTGAACTTGGAACCATTGAGAAACCAGATACTATCTGTGCACCAGAACGTGTTGCGTTAACTAACATTGTATAAAATGGAATCAAACAAACAACTACTATCAATACAATTAATAAGTAGACTAACCACTTTTCTATACGGGTTCGTGTGTGATACCATGTTCTAGATTGCTTTTTAGTTTCCATATTATGCATCTCCTTTCGCTGATTCTCCACCATACATCCACTTGAATGCGATGATTGAGAAGAACACGGTGATAAAGAAGATCATATAAGCGACAGTACCACCATAACCAAATTGTTTATATTCAAAAGCTTTATTAAACATATACAATACCAATGTACTAAGTGAACCATTCGGTGCACCGATACCATTAGTAAGTAGATATGGTAATTCGAAAATCTGCATACCACCTATAAGTGAGGTGATTGCAACATATAATAAAATCGGTTTAAGTAATGGTATAGTTACTTTAGAGAACATCTGTAACCTATTAGCACCATCTACTTTTGCAGCTTCAAAATAGTCTCGTGAAATGCCAGTAACACCAGCCATTAGGAAAAGGAATGAATTACCAAACCACATCCAAGCCTGTATCAATGAGACCGAGAGTTGGGAATAAAATTCTGAAACCAAATAATTGATTTCTGTATCGATTATGTTCAACTTTAAAAGGATCTGATTAAGTGAACCATATTTCCAGTCTAACAAAATAGTGAATAACATGGCAACAGATGCTAATGTTATTAAGTTTGGTAGATAGAAAATAGTTCTAAAAAATCCTAGCCCCTTGATTTTCCATGTTATATCCGAGAAAATCATAACTAATAGTAATGCTAGCCCTAATTGAACAACAATGTTCACACCCCATATCTTCCAAGTCTTAACGAAGGCTTGCCAAAAGAATTTGTCTGTAATAACAGCTTTCCAGTTGGCTAATCCAATCCAGGTTTCTTCACCATACCCTTTGTAGTTTGTAAATGTATAGTAAAAAGTTTTCAGAATAGGATATATTTGCAAAGACACAAATACCAAGAAAAATGGAGTTATAAATAGATACCCGTATATACTTCTTTTTTTCATGATAACCTCCATTTAAATGTTTTATATGTATTGTAAATTCTTATCAATTATAGCATGCCTTCCATAATTCATAAGAAGTTTTACCACTTTTAATGTATATATTATGATACTAAGAACCTAATTATTAATCATCTAGTTTTGTCGTAATTAATATATATATCATACGCTTTATATCAATACTTTACCAGTATATTTCTAGTACTTTTTGGTAATTTAATCATTTTTTTGTTTTTGTGTTAGAAACCTGATTAGTAAATACATGTGACCTATTACTTAGATAAAGGACTAGCAAGAATGCTAGCCCTTTATTAATTTAGTGAATTAGTACTACCTTATTAACTACTCAACGTTGATTTCTGGATATGCAGATTTAACAGCGTCTTTGAAGCCTTGGATAGCGTCTTGTAATTCTACTGTACCGTTAACATAATTTTTAACAGCATCATCAAAGAATTTGTCTACGTTTTGGTCATATTGAGTGAATTTCTCACCACTGATACCTTTAGCTGCTTCTACGAAGAATGCGATATGGTTTTGTCCACCAAGGAAATCTTCTGAACGGCCTTCGATATAGTCTGATGCTTCTAATAT
>JAQICP010000186.1 GCA_027858555.1 Vallitaleaceae bacterium | reverse complement strand
CCTCTTCATCATGACCAAATGCTAAGTAGATATCCCTTTTTGGCACAAACCCAGATTTTATAAGGCGTTCTACAGCCTCCATGGCACTAATCATTGTAACTTTAGTATCCATGGCACCTCTTCCCCATACATAGGTTTCATCCGTATGACCAGAAAATGGCTCATATGTCCATTGATTAAGGGTACTTTTCTCAATCGGCACCACATCATAATGGGCAATTAATATGATTGGCTTTGGTTTGATAGCAGGATCTGTCCCAGCCCACTTATATAGTAAACTAAAGTCATTTATAATTGTCTTCTCACATTTTTCATGAATTAATGGAAATAACTCAGCCATCAAATCATGATATCGATCAAATACATTGGGTCTTTCATCTGTCGCTTTTGAAGATATCGTATCTAATTGTATTGCTCTTGCTAATTTCTCACTTAATGTCATACACCTAACCCCTTCCTGATTTCTAGTTTACTGCCATGCCCCTTAACTTTCCTGCTTCTCGTTTACAGTCAAAAAGCTCACATTTATTCTTTATATGCTTTTATAAATCCTTTTTTATACATGATTCTAGCACTAATAACGGATATCGCTCCTAGTACTGGAATAAATACGCCTTCGACTCCAACTGGGATATCAATGAATACAAACAGTAATACAATCAAACCAAGTGGTACGATTGCGAGTTTCCATTGCTTTGATATGAAGTAAGCCGCAAGTGCACCAAACAGTGCTGGTAATACATTCTCAAATGCAGGCGCCAACACTGCCGACTCTAGTATTGGCTTTAAAGGAATCAGTAAGAACATGCCAATTAGTACAATTGTAGCCGTCACTATTGATGAAACTGCTACGGCAATACCCGCTATGACTTCACCCTCATCTGTTTGAGGTTTCGCTTTTGCCAGATCCATGGCCATCAATGCGCATGGAATCTTAAGATTGGTAAGATTACCAGTTACAAAAACCAGATAAGAAGCATTACTACCAAGCATTGGTGTATAGGTTAAAAATTCAGCGATCGAAACTGGAAAATAAACCATGAAAACGGTTAAAAACCCAGTTGCCAAGTTTTTGAAAGGTGGTAAAACCTGATAGTAAAGACTAAAAATTACTGGTACTGAAAGTATTAATACGAGTACGATTGATGTCCATATTCGTCCTGTTCTGTGAATTCTATTATAATAATCCATATGCGCCCCCTACCCTATATTCGAAAACAGTATCGCCAGTGCCATGCCTGCAATCATACTTACAGATAAAGCAAAATCAGCTAACCATTTTATATTCATTTTTTTTGACAGATGCGTTAAACCCAGCATAATTGCAGCACTGCTAAGTAGGACATACAAACCAATCCCACCAGATGCAAAAGGTCTTCCAAGGAAGACTGAAATCATACCGAAAAACAAAGCATTAATCATAATTTCTGCCCATATAGAGTCTTTCTTCTGAACATTTTTCATTGCTTTTTGATATCTCTTTAGAATGAAGATACAAGCAAGTAATCCCCATATGATTCCTAAGGTCATAACCCACATTGAATTAGAAAAGACAACTGCATCGTAGCCCACATCATTGATGGATTCAAGTCCCATGGCATTAGCACCAGCGTTAGCTGCAATCAATTCATAACTATTAGATCCGATAACCGAAAGTCTTAACCACGAAAATGGTGTGCCCAGTACCGGTGCAATGGCTATTAATGAGATAACAATTGGTAAGGATGGTACTATGGAAAATACCGCACTTGATTTGATAGCTTGAACCATGGTACTTTTTTCCATCCCTATTTCTTTCCCTCTTTTTAATGCAATTCTTAAGAACACAACAGATTGCACCATAACAACAAGTATAACAACCCCAGCTAATAGATACACTAATCCGCCATTAGCATAATTCAAATAATCCTTCATTTAGTCCCTCCTGATTATAATTTCTATATCTAAATATAACATAAAACGCCAGCTAAAGTTAGGCTAATTTACTACTGATATAAAAGTATTTCAAACACTAAAAAGCTGATTGATATAATATCAACCAACTTTTTCGAACAAATAATGATATTTGTATATTAACTTCGAGAATTATCTTAATGCATTTCGTCAAGATTTGAATTGCCTGAAGATGTACTGATATTGATCTGAATGCCCAGGTTAGCATCTTTGGTCTCCCCATAATATTGATGGTCGCCCACATCCACGTGATCAAGGTCAAAATCCGTATTAAAATTACCTGATGAGAACTCAGCAAATAATTCAAATTCTGTATCTTTCGGAATACTGAAACGTACATTACCTGAAGATGCATGTGCCTCAATATCACCTTGAATTTCTGTATATGTCACTTCCACATTACCAGAAGATGCACCAAATTCGCCTTCACCCATTTCTCCGTTTAATGATAATCTCCCAGAAGATGTATCTGCACTAGTCATATTAGCAATGATATCCTCACCGGATATGTTGCCTGAAGTTGCCCTAAGTACTAATTCATCACAAGTTATACCATCAATGGTTATTCGACCAGATGAAGTAACTGCCTTAAGCATATTATCAGCATCAATGGAAAAAACCTCAATATTTCCTGATGAAGCACTCAATTCTAATTGATCAGTACTAATATCGTTAACGACAATATTGCCTGATGAGGCTTTTACGTTCATGTCTGTTGAACTGACATCTTCTATCATAATGTTGCCAGAAGATACAGTCACAATCAGGTCGCCTTCAAAGCCTTCCGGTATGCCAAGTTCTAATCTACTTTCAAAATTGAAATTACCTGCAATAAGTCGTGATAAAAAATTATTGAACCTCCATCGATCATGCTTGATGTCGTCAAGTGAAATCTCAACTTTAGAATCAGTTACATTAACGTCAAAATTATTTTGATATTCTTCGTATTCATCTTTTGAGTTGCAATCCCTTATAAAATAAACTTCAAGTTTACCTGTGTTAGATTGATATATGTCGATGTTTTCTGAAGAGAAATTCACTTCTATGGCCTGATTTTCCATTTCAAAGCTATCTGTGTATTCAAATGTAACTGAGTCACCTTCGTAGTTCTGTGCATCTGTTATAGCCGATACCACGACTACTATTAAAAATACCAAAGCCAATCCACCTAGTAAACCAATCATCTTTCCGTTATTCATATTATTCCCCTTTCACTAATGCCATATTCCAATTAATATATTTTTTTGTAATATAGCTTAATCCCTTCCCTGCCTGTAACATAATAAATACAATAAATAATCCAAAAGTTAAATAGAATCCTATCTGCGCAAATAAGGTTATATCACTAATACCACTTGCAATATAAGCATCCATCGAAGCAAAAATAATCATTCTAGCACTTTCTATCAATAAGGCCGCGCCTGCAACAATAAATGCGAACCAAGTTGCCCAAACTGCAATGAATGGACCAAGTACAAATGTCAGATTCAGAAAAGCCAAACCGCAAAACACAATCAGACTTGCTAGTGGCGTGCGTTTTACTTTCGTGTGTTGTTGCTTGTATGAAACCTTGCTATTTTCAGTTGATGGCTCATGGGTTGTATTAATAGCATCCTTTGGTACCTTTATAATTGGTGCTTCTGTCGGTGCTTCTGTTGGTGCGTCTGTTGGTGCTTCTGTTGATGCTTCTGTTGATGCTTTTCCATTACATTGTCGGTATTTCTGGGCTACTAGCTCGGGGCTACCTAATCTACTGATTGTTTCATCCACCGTAATACCTTCAGCTATCGCTTCATCGAAATGCATGGAATAGTCAGCAATAATATCTTCTACTGTGTTTTTATCTACTGCATTTTCATTTAATTTATTTAATGCCACTCTAAGTGTTTTTAAATACAATGTTTTATCCAATGTTTACTCCTCCTTACGACTTCTTTATTAAACTTAGTATAGCCATAAATCATTAGAATCGATGGACATGAGAATTAGAATACGATTAAAAAGTCATTGTAAAAGACCCTTTTTTTACAATAGGTCTATACAATGACTTAGTTATTATCTTAGTTTAAATCAAATGCCTGATGTAAGGCGGCTATTGATTTTTTTAAATCTTGTTGTCTAATTAGGCATGCAATTGTTGATAAAGAGTCCGCAGTTTGTAATATTTCGATATTTTCACTAGCTAGGCTTTTAATGATTTTTGCCATAACACCAGGTACACCGGTCATCCGTTCACCAATGACAGTCACTTTGCAGCAATTATCAATAAAATAATGGGATACAGCGTGTTCCTTTATGACTTCTAGTGCCTTTTCTTTCTTATCCGCATCAATTGTAAATACACGTCGATTAGGAAATATATTGATGATATCTATTGATACTTCTTCTTGTGCCAATTTTGCAAAAAACACCTCGTCATCCATAGCGCCTTCCACATGCACTTGTACTCTGTTAGTTCTGTGAGCAATACTAGTAATAAGTTTCTCTTCTATATGATACTTTTTATCAATATGGTTGTAATGGCTGATGCGCGTACCTACATGATCATTGAATGTATTTTTTATGAGCATTTTAATACCAGATCGCATAGCAATTTCAACGGCTCTTGGATGAATTACTTTTGCTCCGCTATCTGCCATCTGAAAGACTTCAGTGTAGCTTACTTCATCGATAATCTTGGCGCTGATGCACACCTTAGGATCAGCCGTCATTATGCCATCAACATCTGTATATATTTCAACCCGCTCAGCTTTTAGGGCTTCTCCAAAAAGCGCTGCCGTTGTATCAGAGCCACCTCTGCCAATTGTCGTTACTTCATTGTGAGGTCCTCTTCCTTGAAAACCTGCAATGACAGGAATAATCCCAGTCTCTAGTAAGTTGCGAATATGATTCGTATCGATATGTAACACTTCAGCAGCAAGGTGATTATCATCTGTAATAACACCTGCGCCTCCACCTGTTAAAGCTTTTGCATCTAGTCCATGACTATTTAACAAGTTTGACATAATCACAGATGCGATTACCTCCCCTGTTGATATAAGCAAATCTAATTCCTGATTACATACTTTTGCTTCCTTATATCCAACCAAACTAAGTAATGTATCTGTTGCATAAGGACTACCAAGTCTACCCATGGCAGAAACGACTACAACTACTGTATCTCCGTTTTCTTTAGCATCAATAATTTTTGCTAAAGCTTTTAATCTGCTTTCAGGTGTCGCTAACGAAGTGCCACCGAATTTCTGTACAATGATTCCCATATTATACCTCACTTTATCTCGACTTCGTTTTTACTATATCACAACTTCATAGGGGACTCAACTACGAAACCAGATAATCAAATATTATAAAAATCCATTGTTTTTTTATTACTTCTACTTTACCATTAGACCTTTGTCTGCTATACTATAAACTGCATGTTGATAGGCCAAAGAACTAGCTGTGGAGGTGTTTATGTCGACAATTATGGGCACAAAAGAAACTGTCATTTCGACATCTGATTATCCAGTTAACCTCCCTCAAAAAGCTACTCGAAACGATCTTTTAAAAATCATTGCTATGATCACCATGTTCATCGATCATACTGGTGTTTTACTGTTTCCCGATGTGGACATCCTAAGAACAATTGGCAGAATCGCATTCCCGATATTTGCATATGGTATAGCTGTTGGCTATAGACATACTTCTAATAAGTTAAAGTACTTACTTAGATTGTTGGTATTTGGACTTATTGCGGAATTACCCTATATGTATCTGAATTATGATTTCACCATGGAAATGTACCATTATAATGTCATGTTATTCTTTGCTTATAGTTTCTTGATGCTTTTTGCTTATGACTGCATTGTTAAGACCTATAAACAAAAGGCTTATCATTTAACCATGTTATGGACAATTCTTATGATTGCAGTAATTGTCATACCAGAAATCATCGCTTATAATTTTGAGAATTTTGCGTTTTCATATAATGGTTATGGTTTGGTAATGATTCTAATATTCTACATAGCACATAACCGTACCTTTACGATCATAGTAGGCTATGTGATATTGACATTTGTATCAACTTACCAGTTAGGCGCTACTGTATTAGCCCAGAATTCATTAGAATGGCTAGGCGAAAAAATCAGTTTCTTTGAAAGCCTAACTAGATTTGATATGGTGTGGCAAAATATTACAACCTATAATAATGGTCTTATGACTTTAGGTGGTTACTTTTATCAAGCTAGAAGTATTATGGGATTAGGTGTTATTTTATTATTCCGTCAGTTTGAATACAAGTTGCCACTCAATCGATATGTTGGTTATATATTCTACCCAGCTCACATCGTTTTAATTATTTTAATACGTATTTTATTTGAAGGACCTTTCTAGTTCTTCTTTAAAAAATAAATGATCATAATAACATATAAACACAATCCGTGTTTCACAAGGAGGAAGACTTAATGATATTACGAGGAAAAGCTGTTATTGCTCAGGGCGGAGGTCCTACAGCAGTAATTAATCAAAGTTTAGTTGGTGCAGCACTTGAATCACGTAGGTTCTCACAAATCACACATGTATACGGCGCACTTAAAGGTGTAGAAGGTATTGTAAATCAAGATTTTGTGGACCTTTCACAAGAAACAACTCACAACCTTGAGTTAGTCGCTCAAACACCCGCTTCTGCATTAATGTCAACTAGAGTTAAACCAGATGCTGCTTACTGTCAAGAAATCTTCAAAACATTGAAGGCTCATGACGTAAGATATTTCTTCTATATCGGTGGTAATGATTCATCTGATACAGTAAGAATCGTTAATGAAAATGCTAATAGAGAAAACTATGAACTTAGAGCAATTCACATTCCCAAAACAATTGATAACGACTTGGTAATCAATGACCACACACCAGGTTTTGGCTCAGCAGCAAGATATGTTGCTAATGCTTTCACTGGCGTTAATCTTGATAACAGAGCACTTCCAGGCGTTTACATTGCAGTAATCATGGGAAGACATGCTGGATTTTTAACTGCTGCTGCAAGTTTAGCTAAAAAATATCCAGATGACGGTCCACATCTTGTTTATTTACCAGAACGTGCTTTTGACATTGAGTCATTCCTTAAAGATGTTAAAGAAGTTCATGATAAATACGGCAGATGCGTAATCGCAGTATCTGAAGGTATTGTAGACAAAGATGGCACCCCTATTATGCTTAAATTATCTGACAACGTTGAAAGAGATGCTCATGGTAATGTTCAATTATCAGGTACTGGCGCTCTTGGCGACATGCTATCAAAAGTTATCAAAGAAAGATTAAACTTAAGCCGTGTTCGTTCTGATACTTTAGGATACCCTCAAAGAAACTTCATTGGCAGTATCTCTGATATTGATCAAAAAGAAGCAAGAGAAGTTGGCGAAAAAGCTGCTCAATTTGCTATCTGGCACAACATTGACGGTTCAATCGTAATCGATAGAATCGGTAATTATGCAGTAGATTATCGTCTAGTAAAATTAGAAGAGATTGCTGCTAAAACAAAACACATGCCTGATAACTTCATTAATGCTGCAGGTAATAATGTAACAGATGCATTCTTACATTATGCAAGACCACTGGTTGGTTCTGGTTTCTTACAAGGTAATAGACTTAGAGCACCAATAGTGCCAAAAATCTAATTATGATTAATAATCAGAAGGTAGCCGTTCGAAAGAACTGCTACCTTTAGTTTATATCAGACATTCGCGGGATAGGTACGAATACTGCTACGCCATTACATGTAAGATACATGTTCTGAATCTTTCCAAGTTCCTGAACTCTTATTCTGTTCTCGTAAGTACTTTAAACAAAGAGAGGTAGTCGTATAAGCTGTTAACACTAACTGCTTATGCCACTACCTCTTTTTTTACAATAAGAATATTTTATTGGTACTTGCCATGAAAACAATTCTCCTTAAAGGAGAAACGCGTACGGTATGTACGCTTCGTTATAAACCTTTATGTTTCCCAAGTATCTTTAGCTGATTAAACATAATTGGATACACACCAATGCCAATAAAAGCAAATAATATATACCTGATCACATTAAACAAATCCGTCTCAGGAAATATCATCTTAAGTCCTACTTTAAGACCAATCATAATGGCTAACCCAAGAATCCATCTGATAATTTTTTGATAGAATCTAGCTTTCATCTTAAAATCGACCATTCTTGATTCAAAGATAATACCTGCTACAAACCCGATCAGCAACCCATATGCTTTAATAAAATCTTCAGAGTGACTGAAAAAGAATCCAATACCCAAAACAATCATAGCGCCAATCATAATACCTTCATCATCCCTTAGATTTCTTAAAACATTATAAAAAACCAAGGATATGATTAGAGCAAGGACAAAGCCTACCACTACATCTTTGGGATAATGTAGGCCTAAATAGACCCTGGAAAACCCTACTATTAGTCCAATCACGATACCTAAGGTAACAAGCCAGTTCTTTTTAAACCAGAGTCCCATAGAAACATAAAACGTAGTTGCTACCTGTGTGTGTCCACTTGGAAACGCTTGCCCTGTAGCAGTTTCAGTTCGAAGGCTAATGATCCCTTCTTCACCAATCGGTCTATCATAGTTAAATAAATCCTTAATAATATTGTTGAGTGTCATACTGGTAATCAATACAAACCCAATTCGTTTGGCAGCTACTTTATCAATATTCCAAAAAATAAATGTTAGTAGCCCAATAATCATTGCCTCTTCAGCAAACATGGTAACCCATATCATAATCTGGTCCAGTGTTGGTGACATAATCTCTTGTATGCTTCTAATAATATCTAGTTCCATATCAATCCCCTTATGCATTTTATAATATTATACCTAAAATTCTATGAATTGACCATAGGCATCTTGATGGGAAACAATTATATTTACTCTACCGTTTCAATTACAAAGGCATAATCCATTGAATCTTCTTGCCATGTGGCGGTTAGGGTGTATACGAACTGATGAAATTCATCATCATTCTCACCAGTAGGAACTTGGAATCTATATTGTCCAGTTGCGCCGTCTTCGTTAACCATTTCAATAGCTATCTTAATTGACATACTCTCACCAGTTCCATCTTTTGAGATATAATTCGCCCTGTATAAATTAATTGTATCTGGATCATAGATACCAAAATCTATCTCTACCCGGCTACCCACTACACCTTTTGGCATATCTATACCATTATGATACAGACTATTCATTGCTTGATTAGATGATGGCCTATCCGCAATAGCACCTTTCCACACATTCCATAATAAGACATACGGCACTACTGTACTAGATAAGGTTTGTTCGTCTGACAACAAAATACTAATGGTTGGTGGGCTATCTGGCATGGTCATCTGATTATTAACCACCAATTGACTTGAGGACTTCTCATTCACACAACTAGTTGTTGTCAATATCATTATAACAAGTACCAGTGATAATAATATTTTTTTTATTTTTGTATGATACATAGAAGCTCCTTTACTTAATAAAGCTCTTTATTCCTACACATCAATCTTTAACAAGTGTTTTCTTGCTAATATAGTGCATAGGTTCAGCCTTTTATGATTAAGGAAATTGAATCTGTCTGTTAATAAAAAATGGTCTTCTTAATTTGTTAATTATACAATTAACTTTCTAAGAAAACCTTTTTTAAACTATGAGCAAACCGATAAGCCGAGTTCTGTCGTGGACGATCATCTGTCTAGTCTTACTGTCACCAGTAAGCTCAAGCGACTAACCAGAAAACACAGCGGGTAACTGTATTGTTTCCTATATGTCTTGCTCCGAATGGGGTTTACATATGCCCCCCTTGTTACCAAGAAGGCGGTGAGCTCTTACCTCACCTTTCCACCCTTACAGAAGATAACTGGTATCTCTGCGGTATATTTCTGTTGCACTATCCTTAGAGTTGCCTCCACCAGACGTTATCTGGCATCCTACCCTATGGAGCTCGGACTTTCCTCACTCAACCTTGGTTAAGCGCGATCGTCTAGTTTACTCATAGCTTTTATACAATATCATAGCCAACCTTAACTGTCAAAAAAACATTTGATTTAAGCTATCAAACTGTAATGATTTCCTGTAATGATTAATACATCAAGTTCTGAAACAACTACCGCCAATAAACTCCCGAATAAGGGAATTGGTTGGTATCTGTTCGCTTGGAATCGTCATAAAATAGTCCAAAAACTTAACAAGTCTTTTCGCCTCTATATACACTTTGCTATCTGCGGGCACATTTAGTAGTAATGGTTCTGCATATTGCTTGAGTACTGCTAACTCATAGATCAAAGCAGAATTAAACATAACATCAGCCTCTTCTTGAAATGGGAATATATAATGGTCCTCACCATGTCTAACAGAAGGCCACATTGAAATGGTTTTAGTGGCAGACGCGCCTCTATATTGGTTATCTCTAACAATTCTCCTGAGCAATCTTGTATCCGTAGTAGGTACTCTATTATGAAAATCTACATTTAATTGGGTTAGGGCACTTATGTATATCTTGAATTTATTGGCTTCCGGTATAGAGTAGGATAACCCGTTATTCAATCCATGAATACCCTCGATAATTAATACGTCGCTTGGACCCATTGTTATAAAATTAGCTCTGTATTCAGATTTACCTTCTACAAAGTTAAAAACCGGAATATCCACAGCCTTGCCTGCTAGCAAATCTAACATATCCTTGTTAAACGCCTCAACATTAATGGCTTCTAGGCATTCAAAATCATATTTTCCATCAGCATCTTTAGGTGTGTCTTCTCTGTTTTTAAAATAATTATCCACTGAAATAACATTAGGTTTGATGCCATGAGCTTTCATCTG
>JAQICP010000135.1 GCA_027858555.1 Vallitaleaceae bacterium | reverse complement strand
GATATATACAATGTGTATATGGCTTATAATGGTGGTCTATACGTCCTGGCAATAATTGATAATGTTCTAAATGGGCTAGTTGTGATATTAGTATTAGTACCTTATATATCTATCAAGATTAAGCGGGTGTCATTTATGGTGTTGATTTATTTTATGGCCATTATATTACTTTTAATGGTGGAAAATAAAGCGCCAGGTCTCTTGTGGCTTATCGGTATTTCAATCATGGCTACCGGCATTATAAACTATAAATATGCCTATCTAACACTCTTTTCTAATATGATCATCTTAATTGTAATAGGTATTATTCAGAGTAATGTGGAGACGACTCTTTTTGGTGTTAGTGGCACAACTACTGCAATCTGGTTTATTATCATATCTAATTTTTTCCTAATCAATATCCTAACCATATTTTCTATTGATAAATTATTAAGAGGCCTAGAAAACAATCTGAAGTATATGGCAATTGTTCATGAAGATATGATGAATAAAGACGAGCAATTACAAGTTATGTATAGTGCTATTAATGAGGGCGTTATCATTACAGATAATAAGGGCAATATTCTCAATATGAACTACAAAGGGTCTGAACTAACGGGGTATTCATATGATGTAGCGGTGGGCAAGGCACTAAAGGATATCTACCAAGTGCAACGTGTTGGTGCTAATATGGCAATAGGTAGCAAGGTGTTTATTAATGCGATATTATTCTCAAGGTCAGGGAAAGAATATAGTATTGAAGAAAGCATCACAGAAATTCATCGTAGTGGTGAGACGAAGAGTACAAAAGTAATTGTTTTTAGAGATATGACAGACCACAATAAGATTGAGAATGAATTAAGACAGATGCAGAAAATGCAAGCAGTGGGACAATTGGCCGGTGGCATTGCTCATGACTTTAATAATATGCTCGGTGGCATTCTGGGTTATAGCGAACTCATAGAACTTCAAAACATAGATAATGCTAATCTGAAAAAATACAACCAGACTATAATGGAAACAGCAAAAAGGGCATCGGAATTAACATCGCAGTTGCTGACTTTTTCCAGACAGGGCAATCTTGAGCTGAAGATGATCAATCTCCATGAGGTGATAATCAACGGCCTACAGCTGTTAAGTAGAACCATTAATCCTTTAATTGTCATAAAAACAGATTTTGACGTTAATGATATCCACATCGAAGGTGACGCGGCCCAATTACAGAATGCTATCTTAAACTTAGGTATTAATGCAAGGGATGCCATGCCAGGTGGGGGTGTTTTTACTATAAAAACTGAAATTGTTTCAATCATTGAGGACCACCCATTTAGAAGTAAATATAATATAGAACCAGGAGAGTATGTTAAAATAACAGCATCGGATCAAGGAGTTGGTATACTTGAAGAATTTTTAAGTCGGATATTTGATCCGTTTTTTACAACCAAGCCAGTTGGTAAGGGGACAGGACTTGGTTTGTCGGCGCTCTATGGTACGGTGCAATCTCATCATGGTTTTATTGAAGTATATAGTGAAGTGGAAATCGGTACTAGTTTTTACCTATACTTCCCTACAATTCATGAAGAGGGGAAGGTTATAGTAAGTCATATGCCAGTGGACCAAATGATTACAAAAGGTGGCGCTAAGGTACTGGTTATCGATGATGAAGCGGGTATCAGAAATCTAATTAAGTCGATGCTGGAATTTCTAGGCTATGAAGTTATTCTAGCCCATAATGGCGAAGAAGGATTGAGCTTATTCCATGAACACCACTACCAGTTGGCCTTTATCATTCTTGATGTAATCATGCCTATCAAGAACGGTATTGATACACTAAAATCGATTCGAAAGCATAATAGGCACATACCGATTGTAATGACAACTGGATTTATTGAACCTGAAGCAATAAAAACAATTACATCCTATAATATTAGTGGTATACTAAATAAACCTTTTACTATGAAGGAATTTACAGATATAATAAAAGTCATAACAAAACAAAAATATGAAGATGCATAGGAGCTTATATGAAA
>JAQICP010000037.1 GCA_027858555.1 Vallitaleaceae bacterium | reverse complement strand
CTCCTGCAGATGGAACTGTTGTGGTGATAGAACCAACTACTGAACACGCATATTTTAAAGATAAAAGAATACAGGTATCCATTTTTATGTCTGTTTTTAGTGTGCATGCTAATTGGTATCCAATAAATGGGATTGTAAAATTTGTTAAGCACCATTCGGGTAGACACATGGCTGCCTATTTGCCTAAATCAAGTTTTGATAATGAACGATCAACTGTTGTTATTGAATCGGAAGGCAAAACAGAAATTCTAATGCGTCAAATTGCAGGTGCATTAGCAAGACGAATAGTGACCTATGCTCATGTAGGACATAAATGCTGTGTAAATGAGCATGTCGGTTTTATTAAGTTCGGCTCAAGAGTAGATGTATTTCTACCGTTGGATGCGGAAATTTTTGTAGAAGTTGGAGAAAAGACTACTGGAAACGACACCATTCTCGCTAGGTTAAAATTAAAAGAAGAGGAATAGATTGCATGAAATCAATTACAAAACATATACCTAATGCAATTACCTGCCTAAATATAGTTGCTGGATGTTTGGCTTGTGTTTTAGCTTTATTTGGCGAATATCTTTTCAGTGCTTATTTAATTCTTTTGGCAGGAGTATTTGATTTTTTTGATGGGTTTGCTGCTCGTTTATTTAAGGCATACTCTCCAATGGGTAAGGAGTTAGACTCATTAGCTGATATGGTTAGCTTTGGAGTGGCCCCAGGATTTATCCTTTATGCATTCTTATCTCAGAATATCGGTATATATTGGGCACTTTCAGCTTTTGCAATTCCTGTTTTTTCAGCCTTACGATTGGCTAAGTTTAATATAGATGAGCGCCAAACAACTTCATTCCTCGGACTACCAACCCCACCTAATGCCATATTTTGGGCATTCTTAGTCTTAGCTATAACCACTGATTTTACGCTTTTATCTGATTCTCAAATTTTATTAGCTAAAATTATTTCTGTTGTGCTGATACCAATTTTTAGTTTTTTGTTGGTGTCTGAACTGCCAATGTTTTCATTGAAAGTAAAGAACTTAAAATGGAAAGAGAATAAGCTGCGTTTTGTTTTTCTAATATTGAGTGTGACCTTAGTTATCTTTTTTAAATTATTAGCCTTCCCTCTTATCATTTTACTATATATTATATTGTCCTCTTTAAACTGGGTTTATCAAAGAATATATGTCAAATCAAGCAAAGAAATTTAAAATACAAGCAAAAGACATATCTTTTGATTTGCGCCACAGACAAACCATCAAGTTCAATATATCTAAATATGATATAGCTGTAGCAAATGGTAGTGAACGATATCAGAATTTATCCGTTGGAAAAGATAAAATAGCATACCTTAAACGTAAGATGCTAGCTAATTGGGATAATTATTTGCTTGATTTTGAGAAGAATGCTAAAGCTAATGGTATTGAAGTGCTTTGGGCTAAAGATACACAGGAGGCACAAAGCTATATTCAACAAATATTACAAGAAAATGAAGCAAAGTTATTAGTTAAGAGTAAATCGATGACTACTGAGGAGATTGAATTAAATCAAACAGCAGAGGCTGTTGGTTGTGAGTCAGTAGTAACAGATTTGGGAGAATTTATTGTTCAATTGGCTGGAGAAAAACCGTATCATATTGTTACTCCAGCAATGCATAAAAGCAAGAAGGATATTGCAGAGCTTTTCAATGAGAAATTAAATACACCCCTCGAAAGTACTCCAGAAGAAATGACAATTTACGTAAGAGATATTTTGCGAGAAAAATATACAAAGGCGGATGTAGGTCTTACAGGAGCTAATTTTTTAATTGCTGATATTGGTGGAGTAGCACTTACGGAGAATGAAGGAAATGGTTTGATGTCAACATCCTTTCCTAAAATTCATATAGCCATTGCAGGAATTGAGAAGATTATTCCATCCATGAAAGACTTAGGCTTATTTTGGCCATTGTTAGCTTCACATGGTACGGGACAACAGATTACTAATTATAACACTATCTTTACGGGGCCTAAAAAAGAGAGCGAAGTGGATGGGCCACAAAATATGTATGTGATTTTATTGGACAATGGTCGTACAAATTTATATGCTGACAAAGATTGTAATGAGGCATTAGCATGTATTCGTTGCGGAGCTTGTTTAAATGCTTGTCCTGTCTATAAAACCATTGGCGGATATGTGTATGATAGTACTTATAGTGGACCAATAGGATCCGTGATTACCCCATTTTTTAGAGGCTTTAAAGAATTTGGACATTTGAGTTTTGCATCCACTTTATGCGGAGCTTGTGCAGATGTTTGTCCAGTAAAAATACCTTTGCCATCTTTGCTATTACAAAACAGAAAGAAGGTTGTTGAGAAGAATATACGACCCTTGTCTGAAAAGCTAATGATGAAAGGTTTTCGTCTAGTGAGTAGTAGAAGGATTGCTTATGATATAGTGCCAGGATCAATTAAAAATTTTGCTTTTGCACCATTTAACTTTATACTGTGGGGTCCAAAAAGAAAAATGCCTACTTTTGCAGGCAAATCATTTTCAAAACAATATATACAACATAAAAATGAGAAGAATTAAAAATCTGTTATTAGTAGGATTGGTTGTTCTAACAGCTTTATTTTCAAGTTGCAGTAAAGATTACTACGATACAAAAACAGCTGGTGAAGATTTCTTACAGCAGAATGCTAAAAGAGAGGTCGTAACTGTTCTCCCTAGCGGGATACAGTATGAGATTATTTTTGATAATCCAGCTGGTTCATATCCTCAATTTGCAGAAGCTTCAGAAATTACTATTAAAGCAATTTACAGTGTGCGTTTTATAAATGATTCAGTTTATACGGAATCACCTTATGTACAAGTGATTGAGCTTTCAGATAGACCAGATAATTTCTGGCTAGAGGTAATTCCAAAAATGAGAGTCGGTGCCAAGTGGAGATGTTGGGTGCCTTATGACTATGCATATGGAGAAGAAGGACAGGATGTATCCAAAACAGGTTACGATATAGATCCATATACTGTACTAGTATATGATATTGAATTAACTCATGCACAATAATTATGAATAAGATAAAAAGAAATATTGCAATTCTATTGTTCTTAAGTTTAGGAACAGTTTTGTTTGCTCAGCGTATAGGTATTCAAACAGCTGGAACAATGACCGGTTTTCAACAAAGGTCTGCATCTGCATTGGGTGATTTTCCTTTGATATTTGGAGCTTTAGGTGGACCTGAGTT
>JAQICP010000007.1 GCA_027858555.1 Vallitaleaceae bacterium | reverse complement strand
TCTATACAGGATACATTGTTCTCATGGAAAGTTCCTATGAAGAACTTTCCTATTGCAGAACAAAGCGTACCTCCAGTACGCGATTTATCCCACTGTGCTTCTTTCTATACAGGATACATTGTTCTCATGGAAAGTTCCTATGAAGAACTTTCCTATTGCACAAAAAAAGTTGCTCCCAATTCACTATTTGGAAACAACTTTTTAGCTATATGTATCTATTACCAGTTTTGCATTGCCTCTACCATGCTATATACTGTTAAATCTTTTCTATCAATAACTTTTTTAATACCACCTGATTCAACAATCAGCACACGGTCACATAGCCCTGCAACTTCTTCTAAATCATTGCTAACGATTATGATTCCTGCTCCACTTTCAGCAAGGTCCGCAAAAACATTGTAGATATCTACTTTTGATGCTGCATCAAGGTTAGCAGTTGGTTTGTTAAATATAAATATTTTCGATTTGCTAAAAAACCATTTTGCTAATAAGACTTTTTGCTTGTATCCTGCACTCAATTGATTAATTGATCCATTCATTTGATCAGATGATACATTCAACATATCTAGGTAGTACTTTGAAATCAATTGCTTGGCACTTCTTCTTAATTTTCTGATCCTTGGCACATTGGCAGAAATCACATTGTTAATGACTGAATCTTCTACGAAAACCCCTTCATCTCCAATACCTATATAACAGATGCCTTCTTCAACGGCATTGGCTGTGGTTCGAATCCTTTTCTCAGAGCCTTCTAAAATGATATGCCCTTCATAATGAATTGCCCCAAAAAGGGCCTTGCCAATTTCTGATTTATAAGCATTCTTCAGACCAACAATACCTAATATTTCTCCTTTATGAAGAGAAAAATCTATTTTACCAATATGTTTGGTTCTTAATTCTTTCACTTGTAATAAACCTGGCCATAACGGAATCGTTCTTTTAGTGTATTTATGATTATCTCTCTCAGAAAACTCTAAAAACCCTCTAAGCACCTCAGGCGTTGCTACTTCATCAGAGACAATATGCCCATCTCGCATGGTCACAATCCGATCAACAACTTGATATATTTCTCCCCACCGATGAGAAGAATAGATAGCCATGTTACCTTGATCTACATACTGTTTAATTGCCCTATTAAGGAAGGTGATTTGACTAATATCAAAATAGGTCAATGGTTCATCAATTATTAGTAAATCCGGTTCTTTAGATAAAGCTATTATGACCTCCAACAGTTTCTGAACAGACAAAGGTAAGTCTTTAATCGTCGCTTTAATAGGAATATCCAGATTGTGTTTGGCCAATAAGCTTTCTGAAGCCCTCAGCATACCTTTCCAATCTAGCCATGACACACCTAACATCGACTTTTTCAGCTCTCTGCCAACAAATATATTTTCATAAACCTTCAAGTCCTGAAATAATCCGTTCTCATGGTAGACCATTTCGGTCTTCAAATCATGAAGATTCACTTCACCTTCATCTGCAATTACAGAACCATTAATAATCTCTAGTAACGTAGTCTTACCAGAACCATTCGTCCCAATCAACCCATATATATACCCTGTGTCAAAAGATTTTTCAGGTACTTCCAACACGATATTGACATTATATTTTTTTATCAATCCCGAAAGTGTAATACCCACTCGATTCATACTTAAAACCCCAATCAATCAATGTTCAATATTGACGTATGCACTGTTATATTGTGCTCAAAATAGTATCTCTTGAAACTATCTGGAAGATTCTTCTCAGTTACAACAAACTCAATTGTATCTAGGGGTGCCATCTTCACCAACCCTCGTCTACCAAACGCATCTGCCATACATAATACAATCAAATTCCTTGAAACGCTTCTTAATTTCTTATAAAGTCTAACGTCATTTTTTTCATTCACTGTATAACCAAAAACATCATCAATTCCTTCAGCTGTAACAAATGCTTTTTCAATCAATAGTTCATCTAGTTGATCCATCTCTGTTACGTTACCAGTATGGCGATCAATTTCGCCACCAATAAATATAGTCTTGAAGTCTGAATATTTATAGAGATATATGGCAACCTCTATGTTGTTAGTTACAACGATTAGGTCATCTTTTTCCTTTAACGCCATGGCTAAAGCCATACCCAAATCGCCACCACTTATGAATACAGTGTCACCTGTATCAATAAGCTTTGATGCCGTTTTAGCTACACGGATAACATCGTCACTAATATTATGCTCTTGTTCCAGCATAATATCATATTTCCGTTGCCCTGATAACATCGTATCTTCAATTAAAATTGCGCCACCATAAGTCTTAGCAATGAACCCTTCTTTCTCAAGTTTATCCAAGTCTCTACGGATAGTTACTTCAGAAACATCTAGTTCCTTGCCTAAATATACTACTTCAACAGATTTTTTTTCTTTAATAAGCTCTCTTATTGCTTGAAGCCTTTCAATACCAAACATAAAGCCACCTTTTCTATGACTTGATTAATATAACTTAGCATGTTCAAGTCTATTTATTATCAGCTGCAGTTTTAACCACAGATTTTTTATTTATTAAATGTTGAATGATCAAACTCAATAATAACATTAAACCAATGATACCTTCAATTACGTTTGCATCCACAGAGGCAAGATTCAATAGTCTTGTAACCACGCTAACGATTATTAGGGAGGTTATAACCCCTCTAACAGATCCTTTTCCACCCTTTAAGCTTACACCACCAAAGCTCACAATAACTATTCCATATATTAAATAACTAGATCCATAATCGACTCGAATCGAATTATACCTTGATGACATAATAATAGCAGCTATGCCTGCAATAAACCCTGCCAGAACATAAGCCAATAAAGTCATTTTTTTTACATCTATTCCTGAATATTTAGCAGCTTTTGGATCTTTGCCAATTCTATATAATTTTAACCCAAATTCACTTTTTTCTAATAGCCAATATATGATGATGCAAACAATTGCAAATATATATATAGGTATTGGTATGCCGAGTAGTGAACCGCTGCCCAGATAGGTGAACTCAGCATTTAGCGCCGTAATAGCGCCACCTTTGGTAATGTTCAATGATAATCCTTGGAAGAAAAGCATAGTGCCCAGTGTCGCTATAATAGGGGCTACCTCAAGGTAACTAATAACCACCCCGTTAATAAGCCCAGTTAGGAGCCCAATAATAATCATCATACTAACACCTAGAATCACAGTCACAATATCTATATTATTATTAGCATTCATAAGGATTGCGCCACCAATACCAGAAAGTGTTGTCATCGCCACCACAGACAAATTCACACCAGATACAATCAATGTTACCATAAGTGCCATAGCAATTAAACCATATTCTGGTAATTGATTAGCAAATAGCATCAAAGTATTAAGCGATAGAAAGCTTCTGCCAAAAAGCAGCGTCCCAAAGACAATCAGCCCTACCAAAATCATCATCAATTTATTTTCATAATTCTTCTTCATTGTCACGCTCCTAAGGTCGCCAATCATTAAGATTAACCCTGTGCCTAAACATATCATAACTTACAATCAAAATGATAATCACACCTATAATCATATCGTGCCAAAAAACTGGAATCCTAACAAAAACAAGCCCATTCCTTAAAATAATGATAAACAGACAGGATAAAAAGGTGCCCAGAACAGATCCTGAACCGCCTAAAATACTAACACCACCTATAATCACGATGATGAGTAATTCAAACTCAATACCAGAGTGTATAGTTGTATTAACATTATTAAAAGTCACACTACTTATCGCAGCAACTAAACCTGCGCTTAATCCACTAATTAGATGTACTTTCATAGTGGTACTAAAATATGGAAATCCAATCAGCTCTGCCAGTCGCTTATTGCCACCAATGGTATAGACACTTCTTCCCAAACTAGTATAATGCATAAGATAGTAAAGGCTCACTATCATAACAACAATAAATAGTATATCTATGCCGAATCCAAATATTTTATAGTCCTGGAAATTATAATTAGGAAGCGCTTGATCATCATGGACCATCACCCTGTTTATATACTTTGAAAATCCATAGTAAATGTTCATCATAGCAAGTGTTACGATCACCGATGGTAACTTAAATCTACCAATAATATAACCACTGACCGCACCGAGTAGAGCACCTACTAAAAGACCTATTGCAACAATCAAAATCAAAGGCAATTGTAGCTTTATATTAATGAGTACAATGATCACATTGGTTGCTGTAATCATACCGCCTATGGACAAATCAATTTCGCCTTTAATCATTAAAGGCAAAATACCAAGGGCACATATGAAATATACCCCGTTAAACCCAATTAGTGACATAACAAATCTAGGAGATGCAAAATTAGGATTCATGATCGAAATGACGCCCCATAATACTAGGGTCACAACCAATAAGTAACTTTCTCTTTTATGCAAAATATTTTTCATCGTCTTCTCCAGCGTTAAAAGTCATAATCATCTATGTTAGAAAAATCAAAATCGAGTGGTTCACCCATTATAATAATTTTATCGACTTCATCATATTGTATATTCTCAAAATCAGCATAATCAGATCCATCAGCCAATATCTGTTCTTCAATTAATGCATGTATAATTTCCATGGTCAAGGATCCTAGTCTATGAGGATCCCACAAAGTCACTAAATCCGCTGAACCATTTTTAACATAATTACGCATAGCATTTGGCATGGACAAACAATATAATTGTACATTTTCAGTTTCACCCATTGCCTCTATAGCTTTAGCTGCAGCTGGTCCTGCTTCTGTTGACATGGCTAATATAGCATCAAGTTCAGGATATGCATTAATAAGATTCCTCGTATTGGCATAGGCTTTTTGTTGATCTTCATCTGTAGGTATAACCGTTAACAATTCTATCAACGGATATACATCCTCGTTTTGTTGCTCTATCCAATTGATCCAAGTATTTTGATTATCTGCAGTCATAGATGCAGTAATAATAGCAAACGCACCTTCCTCACCAATAAGATTGGCAACATTGTCCATGATATGTCGCCCCAGATTTTCAGCCGAAACCTGACTCACAAAAACATCTCTACTATCTTTAGATGCATCCGCATCATATGTCACAACAATAATTCCAGCTTCTCTCGCTTGCATTAATATTGGTTTAACTGCTTCAGGGTCAACAGGTGCAATGGCTATTACATCTACTTTTTTATAGATCATTTCTTGAATAATATTTACTTGAGATGCAGCATCTGCGGTTGTTGGTCCAGTATATATTAATTCATATCCATACTTTGAGGCTACTTTAGTTGCACCATCTGCACAAGTATCAAAATAGGGTATGTCTATGATTTTAGGAATCATCGCTATTGTAATAACCGAATCATCTTTCATATCTATGCCTTCGAAACAGCCAGTCAAAGCTAAACTTAATATAATGACACAAACAAGTCCTCTATATATCTTCCAATTAAACATCATGCCACCTCACAATTCTCGTTCATATTAATCAAGTATATATGTTCGATTGTGATTAGTCAATTCATAATCATAAGTAATAAAACAGCAATAGACTAATCTACTGCTGTTTTATTGCTTATTTCTATATTCATCTGGTGTCATAGTATATTCTAATTTGAATTGTTTATAAAAATAGGAGGCGTTTGAATAGCTAATTATTTCCAGAATTTCGAGAATCGACAACTCAGTATTTCTAAGTAAGTTCGCTGCTTCTTTTAATTTTCTTTTTTTTACAAGATTCTTAAGACTTTCGCCTGTAAGCTTCTTAATCTGCTTGCCTAGGTAATCTGAATTATAATTAAATACCTTAGCCATCTCTTTTAAGGTTAGTGCTTTATAGT
Organism: Vallitaleaceae bacterium; assembly: GCA_027858555.1. Taxonomy (GTDB): domain Bacteria; phylum Bacillota; class Clostridia; order Lachnospirales; family Vallitaleaceae; genus JAQICP01. The sequence continues at coordinate 1,363 of JAQICP010000007.1, read as the reverse complement.
GCTCGTCTATATAAGACGCGATATCAACGGCCACTGAAGCATCTACCTGCCTGATAAGTCGATCATCCAAATAATGGTGATAATTCCTAATAAGTTCATTAAACAAAAGGAGCATATAGGCTCTAATGGCGGTCTCCATACCATTTTTTTGATCATAATATTCCAGTAATACATCTATGATTAGAGCCCAAATCTTTTCATTCTCGCTAGATTGAAAGTGAAGATACGGACAAATAGAACGGTTACTGATAGCATTCACCACAAACCCTGTCAATTTGTCATTATAACCTATCTGATTCAAGAAAAAGCTGTCAAAGAATTCTCTTTTCATAATGACATTTATGGCAATATCCTCTTCGCCTGCCATCTTTATACTATGACTAGTGGCCATGTCCATGAGTAGAATTTCACCTTTTTTCAGAATAAGCGTTTTACCCTTAATGTTGTGCCCAATTTCTCCAGAGTAAACAAACATCATCTCCAAATAATCATGGGTATGTTCAGTAAAATCAATAAACCGATCATGTTTATGTATGGCAATTTCTTCATTCCGAGGCATTAATTTGTCGCTATTAATAACCCAATGTGAGACATCTTCGAATCTTGAAAATCGAAGTTTCATATCACGTTGGTCCAGATTTTGTATTTCTCTTTCAAAAGTACTCAAACTTCTTAATTGTTGATCAAGTTGTTTTAAAGTCATCTTGTCATCCTCAGACTACTAGACCATTAGACCATCGATATTATGGCTCTCAAGTATATCCAGCCACTGTTGATCTAATATATAATCAGTTACTATTGTTGAAATCTGATCCATGGTAATCACATTAAATAAAGCAGTCTTATCAACTTTGGAACCATCAATAACCAGTATTGCTTCCCTTGCATTTTGTACCATTTTAGATTTAATTTCTGCAATTTCTTCCTTGGAATCCATCAAGCCGCGGTTCTTGGACAATGCTTTAACTGAAAAAAATGTCTTGTCAACATAATAATGTTCTATGAAACGGTTGGCCATTGAGCCTCCCATAAATAGATTAGCTTTGTCAAAAGTACCACCAATCATAACCAATCGAATATTCACTCTATACTTAAGTTCAATAATGGCTTCGAAAGAATTAGTAATCACTGTTATCTCTATATTATCAGGTACAGATTTAATAACTTCCAGTGCTGTTGTACTCATATCGATAAAAATGGTTTCACCATCTTTAATGAGTTCTGCAGCTTTTGCACCAATACTTTTTTTCTGCTTCATATTCACTTTAAGTCGATCTATAAAGGAAGGATCTTCTGAGACAGGGTTTTCAAGTACTGCCCCACCATATGTCTTAGTTAGTTTAACATCTTTGACTAATTTATC
>JAQICP010000546.1 GCA_027858555.1 Vallitaleaceae bacterium | reverse complement strand
CTTCATCTCCTATATGTTGAAATATATTTTGGTAACAAACACCTCTAATAATTTAAAGTATTTCGAAATCGTATCAGAATCAGTTTCAAATTCATCCACTTTAATGAGGCTGTCTATATACAAGTATATCAAAGAGTTGTTTCTATATGAATGGGGATAATTGCTATAAAACTTGCAAATATTGCTATTCAAAGTGATGATTGACATCAATAGTCATATAAAGATACACTAGGGTAACAAGAGTTGATAGGGTCAGGTGTGATTAATGATATTTGTCGTTATGTCAGCTTTCGTCTCCATATAGATTATATTATTGTGATGTCTGCACCATCTATGGATGGGTATGCCGCAACAGCTTCTCCCCTCATTATCAAGGGATTTAAAAAAACATTTTACTAGCCACACTGCCAAATTAATACTAGGTGAAACTAAGGTCCTTGAAGAAGCACCCATGGCTATGATATTGGCTGGACTAGGCGATTATTTGGGCAAGGTAACTGCTACTATGGATTGGTAATTGGCCTATACGATTACTGGTGAAGTTTTAGATGCCTCTATTGTGGCAGATCTGCTTTCTGGTATGATATTATTGAAAAACCAGTTATATGATGAATCCACCCATAAGTTATTGTCAGATGAACAGATTAGGAAAATGTCACCGACCATCAATGAATGGTTAATCACTTCTGGAAAACACATGGCAACAGTAGGCAATTCAAGACCAGCTTCTGGCACAGAACATATGATGTCTCATGTTATGGAAATGGAACGTTTACGATTAAAATTACCTAGTGTATATCATGGGATTAAAGTAGGCATAAGCACGTTATTGGTGTTAGATTTGTATTCACTTTTAATGAATCATTTGGATGAGGTGAGAGCAGCCTATCAGCTAACTAATCATCAAATCCAGTCCATCGAAGCGATTTATAAACAAGGTATCTATTACAGGCCTTTTGTTGAAGCTTATCAAGAGCATATTGCTAAAGAACATGATGTGACGAGAGATGAGTTATTAGATGGGGTTATTAGAAGTATAAAAGTGAGGGATAGATTTGTTGTAGCTACAGTGCTTGATCGCTTAAGTCTTTTGGAGACTAATAGCATTGAAACTTTGATCTCTAAGGTTATATTATAAAAGCATAATATCATGACTCGAAAATATTATATAGCAAGTTTTACAAGTTTACTAGCAATATATGCATGGAAAAGTTCATGTATTAAGCGTATTATTATAATAAGAAAAAAGAATTAAGGTGTTTGCATACTAAAAGCCCTCTGATTGGATATGTATGTAGACGTAAATGATAACTATAAACCTATAAGTTGAAGAAAGCGAGATATATTATGAAACTCAGAAAAGACTATGCATATTCACTTGTTATACCAACCAGCATGGGCATCCGTATAACACCAGTCGACAGACAACCTATTAGTATGAGCAATCTTTATTCCATGCAGGCTACAAGTGCCGAGTCTAACGTAGGTAATATTTCAGCGGCATTAGGAAAAAGAGTAAAACTCCTTACAACTTTCGTTAAGGATAGCGAGATAGCTTATTTCATAAAAGCGGAGCTAAGGAAAAGGAATATTGAATTCGAAGGCAAAGACGTTCCTCAGGGAGGACCATGGGGATATCGTCATCAGTTCAATATAGCTGATAGCGGGTTCGGCATGCGAGGCCCAAGGGTGTTAAATGACCGTGCAGGTGAAGTGGGCAGAACGCTGGATGCTTCTGATTTTGATTTAGAGAGAATTTTCGAAAAAGAAGGCGCAGCTATCGTGCATATATCAGGACTCATTGCTGCACTTTCAGATCAGTCAAGTAGTACTTGTCTTGCGGTTGCAAAGGCAGCAAAAAAATCAGGGTCATTGATTAGTTTCGATCTAAACTACAGAGCGTCATTTTGGATTAATAGAGAAAAAGAGCTTAGGGATACGTTTTCACAGATTGCATCTCTTGCCGATATATTAATTGGAAATGAGGAAGATTTCCAGTTGGCACTGGGGATTGAAGGTCCTGATGTAGGAGGAGACGAAAACAACAAAATCAATGCATTTAAGGATATGATTAAACGTGTGAAGCAATCTTATCCCAATGTTTCTGTTTTTGCCACCACATTACGGCATGTAATCAACGCCAATGCACATATGTGGGGATCTATTATGTTACATGGAGATGACTGGTATGTAGAAGAGCAAAGGGAGATACCTATCTATGACCGTATAGGTGGTGGTGATGGATTTGTGGGCGGATTCCTGTATGCTATCTTAAGCGGTTGGGAACCTGAAAAATGGTCACA
>JAQICP010000079.1 GCA_027858555.1 Vallitaleaceae bacterium | reverse complement strand
AGAAAAAAAACCATTGAAGAGGCATCCTTGCTTGATTCATGGGAGTATGCAGCCCATGGTGGTTGTTTCCCTATTACTATTAAAAACACTGGTGTTATAGGCACTGTAACGGTGTCAGGACTACCTTCAGCAGAGGATCACATGCTAGTAGTGGAAGTCCTAGCTGACTACTTAGGTGTCAACTTACCAAAGTAGTAGGTAAACAATGGTGGTAAGCATTAGTTGAAGCCCCGACTCACTGCGGGGCTTTTTTTTATGGGGATTAAGTTATAATTTATTTGTCTAATTTTATATGGTGTACATTTTCTGTTATTTTTTTGTATTCTTCAGATTTACTCACCTGCCCAGTCATTGCCAGTAAATCGATGCTGTATTTTATATATTTATATGCATCTGGGTGATGGAGGTAATTTAGAGCAATGCCTTTTCTAATCAGTAGGTCTGCCAATAAATAGCTTGAATTATTAGCATTGGCCATAGTTATGCCTATGTCAGCGTACTTAATGCACATTTCATCATCTTCCATGGTGTAATAATTGTAAGAGATTTTATATATTATCTTGATAAGAATTTTATATGTGTGATGATCGGGTGTATCTGAATTTAGTAAGTCGTACATAAAAAGACATATTTCATTACAATGTTTAATATCATAATTGGAATATACCAAACAAAACAGTAGGAGTAATCTTAATTCAACAAAACTGTAATGATAGGCAGCATAATTCTGAATTGTATATTCGGGGTAACGTTCTTGAAATATGGCTAATATGCTATTCATTATTTTATCGGTATATTTACCAGGGTCTTCATAAAAATATTGGATTAATTCAAAGAAGACCAATATCTGTTTCAATTCATCATAATAGACAAGATTTTGACTAGACATATTAGAAGAGAGGAGTGTGGCAAGGTCGTTATAAGAATCAGCTAATAGTTCTAGGTCATTGGAAATCATAGCAGTATCCATTATCTCGTAATAGTTAAAAAGTGTACTATTAATACCAAGTCTATTCAACATATCCAGTAGATTTGTACGGTATAAAGCCGATAGAATGACAATGGTATCATACCTTGGAACCACATAACCATTCTCTATGCGCCTTAAAGTGTCTTCGCTAACCTTGGACATCAGTGAGACGGTTTTTTGGCTTAAGTTACATTTACTTCGCAATTCTTTTAGCTCATGCCCAAAGGCTTTCATATCATATGAGTTAAACATTAAGTCCTCCATATGCAACCCCGAATTTGTGCGGGGTCAATTGTGATGTAATTAATTATACAATAAGTATAAGAACTTATCAATTTGATTAATGGAGGTCACGATATGAGAACAATATTAATAATTATTACGATTTGCATGTTATTATTTACACCTGGCGTTATTAGCATTTGTGATAGAGCGGATGATTATTCTGTCTATGCAGGAATCACACAAGATTGCAATAATATGGTGTCAGTTACATATCACAGCGATTTAATCTAATATAAGTTCAGTACTTTTGTAAGGCAGGAGATTCTAAAGTATAGTTGGGTTTTGGGAGCCTATCTAACTATGAAATGTGGCTTAATTAGGCCAAAGAAACAACTAAATAGTAATAGTAACTTAATTGTAAGACTGACTAAGTTACTGTTACTATTACCAAGGAGATCATTATGCAACTATCCAAATATAATACATATGAAGAAATTGATGATAAAATATATATAATGAATTTGATTTCAGGGACAGAGGTAACATTTGACAAAGCTACTATTATGGATATGAGGGCTAATAATTTCGCTAACTTGAGTGATGAAGAATTTGAGATCCTTAAGAATAGATGTATTTTGGTTGAGAATGATGGTCCAAGAGCCATGCAGAGGATTAGAAAAAGAAGTTTCCCTAATGAAAGAAACAGGTTCAGGAATAAGTATCATTATATTGACTTATTTAACAAAATCAACCTTACCTTAAAAGATAAACCAGTTATTATACACATAGAATTAAAACCGACTACTGTTGATATAGCTCATGAAATTATCAATCATTTTGACTGGCTAATAAAAAAGAAAGACAACATTCTAGTGCATATTAACCCATCAATTAATACAAAAGCCATAACGTTGGATTATTATTATCTTAAAAGAGTGAAAAGTCTTATCGAATTATGTTATGAAATGGGGCTTGAGCATATAGTTGGCAATCCAACTTATTTTAAAAATAGTTGTTTGTCAGAGGGAAGAGAAATGTATCAGATTGATCTCAGCAATTACTATTCCGGCGTATTCATAGGGGATAGCTACATTCTGTAAAAAGCTGCATTTATGCAGTTTTTTTATGTAATGAAAAAGTTTCCATTGAGACTATTATTGTTTGCTTAAGTGGTATATAATTACTTTAAGAAGAATGACATAATAATGACATACTAAGGAGGCTACTACTAGTAATTATTAGGTAGGAATATTGACTATGAAAGATAAGATTCGATTAATAAAAACCGACAAAGAAATAAAAATATTCACTGATCCTTATAGGATGAAGATCATAAACCCCTACAAGCGGCTAGGCGTACCCATGACAGTAAAGGCAGTAGCGGATAGTCTTGGAGAAGTGCCAGCAAAGGTACATTATCATGTAATGAAATTATTATCTATTGATATATTAGAATTAGATCATATTGAAGTCATTAATGGGATAAATGCCAAATACTATAGATTAGTAACAAGTGAATTCAAAATTGATTTTGCTAGCGGAAGCAATACTGATAATTACGAATACCATATCAGTCAAGTAGAATCCATGGTTATCAGTATTATCGATGAGTATAAAGCTGAAATAGTATCGACAGCCACATATCGAAAGAAGAATACATCATCAGATACCATATTTGGGGGCTATATTTCAGGAGACACCTTGTTTTTATCAAAGGAAGAATATGTGGATTTAGAAAATGAAATATCTGATATTATTGAACGCTATTCAAAAAATAGTGAAGGTAAGTCAGAATATACAAGTTTGTTTAGCTATATCAAAAAAGTTGATAACTAATCTCATGTTTTTTGAGTATAGAATTGATTATAGTATAATAATCATTGTTTAGGAAAATACATTATGATAGTATGTGATGCATATCATCAATTTATTTATAGTGGTTAACAAAGGAGAGATATGACTAAGTCGGAAGAAGCGGTTAGCATATTTAATCATAACTATAATTGTTGCCAGGCTGTAATAGCTGTATTTGCAAAAGAGCTGGGCATAAGTAGGGAAGTTAGCTTGAAACTTGGATCGCCTTTTGGCGGTGGGGCATGTAAAGGTGAATTGTGTGGTGCTGTTTCGGGTGGTCTTATGGCACTTGGCCTAAAGTATGGACACTATATAGAAGGTGACTTGGAGACAAAACAACAAATGACCATATTAGCGAAAAAATTCATGGAACGTTTTGAAGATAATCAAGATAGTATTGTATGTAAGCATATATTAGGGTACGATCTGACAAAAGAGGATGAACGTAAAATTATACTTGAGAAGGGCTTATTTGATACCGTATGCCCTAGAGCAGTTGAGACAGCGGTTCTTATTATTGAAGATATGTTAGTGGAATAAATGTAATGATAACGAATAAAAGAGTAATGAAGATTATACTTCTGTAGTTGTAAACTCAAAGTAGACATGATAAAAAATCATGTCTACTTTTTTACTATATTATGTATATAAAGAAAAGTTTCCTGCTAGACTTAACATTCGATTCGTGAATGACGAGGCGTAGCCTATTTATCATATGAACTTTAGTAGGATGAATAATGAATTATTGGCTATGCAATTAACGTACCATGATTTATGATATAAAAAATACATTAAAAATCCCTTGAAACAAACACATGGTTTATTTCAAAGGATTATAGTTACTATTAGATAAGGCTAATTTACTTAGTATTGATTGCTTTAACTAAATTGGCTAAATTGTTACTTAGATTTTCAATATCTTTAAGGGAAGTACTAAGTTGGGTGATATTGATATCTTGAGTCTCAATTGTGGCTAAGATTTCTTCGGTTGATGCAGATTGCTCTTCAGATATGCTTGCAATATTAGCAATTCTATCATGGACAACGCCAAAGGAATCATTGATTTGATTAATCATCTTAATCTCGCGTTCAAGTGAGAGGTTATTCTCGGTGAAGGAATCCTTAATAGAAGCATACTGAGTTGTAATGGTATGAATGATATTAGTACCTTCATCAACAGCTACGTTACCGCGACTTACCGTTTCAACAGCTTCTTGGGTCTTCATACCGATTTCGGTTACGATTTTGTTGATGTCATTAACTGAATTGGCACTTTGTTCTGCTAATTTTCTTATTTCATCAGCAACAACTGCAAATCCTTTTCCAGCTTCTCCAGCACGAGCACTTTCAATCGATGCATTTAATGCCAATAAATTGGTTTGAGAAGATATGGATGTGATGACGCTTAAAAAATTCTGAATATCGCTCATGCTTTCTTCAAGATCTCTTACAGTAACAATAGCAGCATCGATAGCATCATCAATGATGTGCATTTGTGATCCCATAATGCTGATTTTTTCTTCACCAGTTGTTACTTGGATCATCATTGAACTATTGGAATCGGTTAGTTGATTGGATATGCTATGAGCGACATTAACATCCTCTGACATAGCAGTAACACGAGCGTTAATATCACTTACACTATCTGCTTGTTCTTGAACACCTACAGCTATCTCTTGCATGGCAATAGCAACTTGATGGGATGATTCTTTTGTTAAAGTGGCTTGTTCACTCATGGTCAGCATACTGGAATTTAATATGTTTGTATTATTATCAATTTCAGAAAGGGTGCTTTTAAGGGTTTCTAGTACCCTGATATTCTCGCTTTTTTCTGCAGCAGCTAATTGTATGATAGCTTTACCCCAACGGTTTAATAAAAACAGGAATATATAAGCGCCATTTAATACAAAAAGGACACTGATAAATAAATTGAGATCACCTGCTTGATTAATTATATTTTCGGATTTTAGTATGAATAGAGCAATGAATGCTATGTTAACAAACACGGCATGTATGACAATAAGCTTGCTCTCAAAATAGAGGGCAACCATTGCAATGGAAACAAACAGAATATAGTGACGATCAAGACCAAAGCCATCCATGTAGATTAGACTAAGAATGCTTATAGTGGGAAGCAAACCGAACAAGAGACCCTTAACCAAATCTTTAATTGGTAAAAATATAAAATTATGACTACAATAGCGATTGGTACGGTTTGTACCAAAATTGTTGAAAAATTAGCTGTACCATTTAGTAAAAAAGATTTGGTTATAAAGAATATAACGATAATTAGTACTGCAATTAAATTGACCTTATGTACGCGCTTAAGGTTGTATGCTTGATTCATCTGCTACCGCCACAATATCATCTGTTTTTGTATGTTAATCTCTCTTATAGTTTACCAAATAATGAGAATAAAGAAAAGTGAATAATGCATACTTGTTGACATTAATGCTCTGATTCGCTAAGCTGAATAGACCAGCTATCCAATAATGACATATTAAGGGGTGTAACGTATGTATGAAAGACTAAATCAAGCAATAATCTATGCAACTGTTCATCACGAAGGCAGTTATCGAAAAGGAACTAATATACCTTATATTGTCCATCCTTTTGGGGCTATGATGATTATGATGTTATCGGGGATTCATGATGAAGATGTGTTAATCAGTATCTTGTTACAGGATTTGATAGAAGATACGGCGGTGACAAGTCCTGATATTGAAATGGTTTTCGGTAAGCCGGTTGCAACACTTGTTGAATCAGCATCAGAGCCCAATAAAAGCGACACTTGGGAAAATAGAAAACAACACACAATCGATGGCATGAAAAATAAGACTTATGAGATGAAATTAGTAACACTTGCGGATAAATATAACAATTTAGAGTCCATATATCAAGATTATCAAACATGTGGAGAAGATGTATGGCAAAGATTTGCAAGACCCAAAATACAGCAGGCGTGGTATTATAGGCAGCTATCAGAAGCTTTAGCAAAAGACGAGGAAATTAAAGCCCTAGAGCTATATAAAGGCTTTGAAAAACTGGTCCAGCAAGTTTTTGAACCAGTTTAGAAAAGAGCTTTATTAAACTAGATGTTTTACCATAGAATTTTTATCCTATAGCTTTTACCCATGATCTTCTTCTGCGGTGTTGTCTTGTCTCGAAGTATTTCCACTGTGACTGAACTTTAGAATTAAGCTCTAGTTCCGGACCTGTTTCTGCATATTTAATACCGTATTTTCTAGCAGAATCAGTCAGGC
>JAQICP010000505.1 GCA_027858555.1 Vallitaleaceae bacterium | reverse complement strand
ATATTGCCGCAATAGGAACTGCTATTTTTAGTATGTTAGGTGCCCTAGCCTTTAACTTGCCCTCTCTTATTTTCTTCAGAGCCATGAATGGTGCATTTGCCGCAGGTATCTTTCCGGTAACTATGGCACTGGTAGGGCAAAGCTTTGATAATGAAAACCGTCACAAAGCACTGGGTAAAGTAATGGGTCTTATGTTCTTAGGTGGTGCAACAGCGACTGCTATTGGTGGTGCTTTAGCTTACCTCGGTTCTTGGCGACTAGTATACTTAATTTACGGTGTCGCTGAATTAACCCTGGCCATCATTATGTATAAATCCCTTAAAAGAGATTCTGCCGTTGTTGAACACTTAAACTTTATTAAAGCTTATAAAGAGCCCCTTACTAACCCTCGTTTTATGCGACTGGTCATCACTATATTCTTCGTTGGTTTTAGTGTATTTGGTAGTTTTACCTACTCGGGTAAATTAATTCAAGAAATCACTGGCTACAACTTGTTGATTGTTGGCTTAATATTATCCCTATTCGGCATTGGTACTGTACTAGGTGGTCGTATTGCCCCTAGATTACGCAAAAAACTTAAGAATGGTTTCCTTGTCTCAGCTGGCGTTATTGGTGGTATTTCACTATATATGCTTTCTGCATCTACAACCGTGTGGATTTTAGGTCTAGGATTATTAGGTTTTGGGATTGCTTTTATCTTTCTTCAATCCACACTTATATCAACTGCCCAAGAAAAATTACCAAAGATGAGAGGTACTGCCATGTCCTTAGCTTCATTTAATATGTTCGTTGGTGGTGCTATAGGAACAAGTATTAATGGTAAAATTATGAAAAGTTATGGTGTGCAGCAGATTTTCTTTAACACGGCTTTTATCATATTATTTGTCGGTATAGTTGCTGCAATTTTTGTAGCACGTTATGAAATGAGGGAAAAAAGTAACTAAGCATTTATAAGATAATAGCACAATTATTATTGTCATATAAAAACCTAAGGCGTATAATATAGACATGATGTACTCTATGGTAACCAAGACCCGGTGAATGTATTTGGCCGCTTTTTTGCCGGATAGTTAATAGCGAAACCGACCTTTTTTAAGGTCGGTTTTTTTGGTAGGAATGTTCTCCAACTTCAATTAAAGATAACTTTCCTGATAGACTTGCATTCGCTTACCGAATGACGAAACGCAGCTTATGTTGTTGATTTAAAAAGAGGTGAACTATTATATATTATAAAGAATAGGAGGTAGTATTATGAAACGCATCTTTCTTCTTTTACTTATTATTGACTTCTTAGTAATTTCTCTTTGCGCTAATCCAAGCACCTACGCTTCTGTTAATACACATGAACAGGAAGCACAAGCATTACACGATTTAGCCTTATTTGACGGTATTAATCCAACTTCATTTAACCCTGATTTAGAAAGCTTGAGCAATAGAGAACAAGCGATGAAAATCATTGCAGTAGCACTTCAATGGGAACTGGATATGAATGCAAAGAGTCCTTTTGACGATGTGAGTTCTTGGGCGCAACCCTATGTGGCTAAAGCTTACCAACTAGGTATAACTTTAGGGAAAAGTTCAACACAATTTGGTGGCAAAGATAATGTCACTCGAAAAGAACTTGCAACTTGGATGCTCAGAGCACTTGGTCATGAATCGGTAAAGGCATGGAATGAAACAGAACAACTCTCTGCTCAAATCGGGACAGTTGTTGATGTCCAAAACGGTAGCCAAATCATTATTAGGGACCAATTAGTCGCTATGCTGTTTTCATTTCTAAAAGAAGGAAAAGTATTAACTAAAACCCAGACATTGATTCAAGCGTATCTGGCTGTACATCCAGAATATGCTGATGTTGCCGTAAATCATGGCATGCTTAACGCATCAGATGTTCCTGATGCGCAACAAAATGCACAGGAAAAAATAACAATAGGTCTTGCCACTGAACCTGCTGGTATAGCTGACGATGCCTTTAGTGAAATGGCTTGGGAAGGCATTGAAAGGTTTTCTACTGAGTATGGATTAAATAGTAGTGACTATACTTACGCGGCAGCCCTAACAGATAGTGATTATGAGACGCCAATTAATGCTTTAATTGCTGAGGATAAGGATCTGATAGTAGCTGCAGGGTTTATGTTCACCGATCCAGTACAAAGTGCTGCTCAACAGTACCCTTCACAGCAATTTCTTGTAATTGACGCTATCGTAGATATGTCTAATGTTGCAAGCATAGTCTTTAAAGAGCAAGAGGGTTCATATCTAGCAGGTATTGCAGCAGGACTCAAAGCACAGTCAATAGGTTCAACAAAAGTTGGTTTTATTGGCGGTATTGATTTTGAACTAATTCAACGATTTGAAGCCGGTTATGAAGCTGGTGTCCATGCTATTGATCCAAATATCGATGTAGTAATAGGTTATGCAGGTTCATTTGCGGATCAAACTATTGGAAGTGATATGGCCTCAACAATGTACGATGAGGGTGTATCCGTTATATATATTGCTGCAGGTGTAACTGGGAACGGCGCCATTACTGAAGCCAAAGAAAGAGCTCAAAACGGCGAAGATGTATGGGTTATCGGTGTTGATAGAGATCAGTATCAAGACGGTCTCTATGATGGCAGTCATTCCGTTATCCTCACCTCCATGGTGAAAGCTATTGATGTAGCTGCATATGATATATGCCTCGCAGTATACAACAACACATTTACCGGGGGCTTATATTCCTACGGTTTGGCTGAAAACGGTGTTAGATTGCCAGCAACAAATCCAAACTTAACCGCTGCTTGGACGCTACAGATTACCCAATATAAGGACAATATTATATCTGGACAGATCATAGTTCCAGTTATACCTGAGCGCCTACAATAATAACTGATAAGAGCCTTCTAGGCTAGTAAAAGATCCATGCCTTGTAAAATATGGATTGCTTAATTTGCTAGCTGAGAAAGCTCTTGTTTTAGTTAAAGTTATTACTAATACCTTTATATATTATATTTTCTACGCTTATTAACTCACACATATAATTTCACGCTTATTAATTCGCTTTTTTACCTTTAAAAAACCGATCCCAATTATCCTTTGAATCATATAACGCAATCAATATATACACACAAGCTGTGAAGAACCCAAGTACCATCATAAGTATTGTCCATATAACAGACTTCAAGATGTTTTTTTCACGAAAGAAGATCCACATAGAGAACAATGTAAATCCCACATATAAATCAATCAACGACATAACACCCCATGGATTTGCCAACAATTGCTTGCCATACTGGGC
>JAQICP010000453.1 GCA_027858555.1 Vallitaleaceae bacterium | reverse complement strand
TACTCATCATTAATGACAATCTTAGGTACGCCTGACACACCATGTTTTTGTGATAGTTCCATGAAAGTCTGAGCTTCTACCATTTCAGCATTCACGTTCTTATTTAACATTGCTAATTTATGTGCTGTTTGAACTGCACCTGGACAATGTGGGCAACTTAGGGTTACAAATACTTTAATATTGATTGGCTTGTCTATTTTTGCAATTCTAGCTGCAAGTTCTGCTGGTACTTCCTCAGAAGCTCCACCAGTTTCAAGAATTGCTGGAATAAATGAGTTGAACTCATGACCTGCTGGCATACCATTGAATTTGACACCATGGTACTCACCTGCTGCATCTAGTAATATGATACTTGGATATAATTCGATCTGGTATTGTTCTACCATATCCGCATTAGCTTCTTTTGTGTACTTAACGAGACTAATCTTGTCAGATACTTCCGCTATCTCTTCCATAAAACTAATGGTTTCTGTACAAGTCTCACAAGGACCTTCTTGTGTAAATACTGCCAAAGTGACTGCACTTGGCATTTCACTAAAGATTCCTTCTAATTGTGTGATTAATTCTTCATTTAATAATTTCATAATATTACCTCCATAAAGTCGTTGTTATTGCCTGTTGATTGGTTGTTTGTTGATGTATTCACTGGCACTGAGAGCTGCTTTAGCCCCTTCACTTGTTGCTATAATAATCTGCTTATATGGGCCGTCTGTGACATCCCCTGCAGCGAATATCCCTGGTACACTTGTTTCATTCTTATAATTGACGATTACCTCGCCTTGATCATTAAGTGCTACTAAATCCTTGAATAACCCACTGTTTGGCAAATTACCAATTTCGATAAATATGCCGTCTGCTTGAATGATGCGCTTTTCGCCAGTGTGTTTATCTAGCACCTGAATGCTTGTCATAAACTGCTCACCCAGTATTTCTTCAATCTGTGTTTCCAGATGCACGGTAATTTTTTCATTGGTGTATAGCTGGTCCACTAATATCTGGTCCGCTCTAAACTTGCTTCTATGTACGATGGTGACCGAAGTTGCAACTTTCGCCAGATCAATGGCCGCTTCCACTGCGGAATTACCACCGCCTGCGATAATGACATCTCTATTCTTAAAGAACGGTGCATCACATATGGCACAATAGGCCACGCCTTTTCCTGCAAATTCTTTTTCCCCTTTTATACCTAATCGTCTTGGCTCTGACCCTGTAGCAAGAAGTAATGTTTTTGTACGAAATACCTTATCAGAATCTGTTCTAATAACGAATAAACCTTCTTCTTTTCCTATGTCAGTGACTTCAACACCTTCAGTGATTGGTATCTCAAGGTCGCTTACATGACCTCGAAAAGCACTCATTAGACTGTCACCTGAATAATTGTTAAGCCCTAAGTAATTCTCTACCAAAGAAGTATTAACCAATTGACCTCCTACACCTTTTGCTATGATGCCAACCTCTAGTCCTTTTCTTTTAGCATATAGTGCCGCGTTAAGACCGCCTGGTCCACCGCCAATGACAAGATGGTCATAGATGATATCTGCCCGAACCGGTTTATTGATTGAATGATGTGCTTCACTAGCTAAGTTAATATTCAAATTAAAATCCATATGTTTTCCTCCATTTCTACAGTGGTATTTATCGCTGTATTTACCGCTTTATGATCCCCCCCGTTGATGTTTCTTGTTATATCCTATGGGGACGGTTCTTGAATTGTCCTCTTGTATATTGTCCTGTAGTTCCCCACAGGACTGCGTTTACTTACTTATTTACAATCATTTAATATCTTGCATATGGAACTCTCTGTTAAGCCACCAAATAATTCCCCTATCTCTTTAAGTGACAGGGTTGAATGTTTTCTAAAAGTTCTTATCAGTTCATTGCGTCTGCTCTTCTCTTTAATATAACCTTCTACATGCATTTCCTCTGATCGTGCCAGAGTGATTAATTTATCTTTGGCTGCTTCCATGGAACCGATACAAAGATCACAGCCTGTAAAATATGTCTCTAATATCGACTGGTTCTTATAATCTATATCAACTCTTCTATATGAATCAGAGAGTGGGGATAGCTTATAATTATTATCATCTTTTAAGATATAACACTTTCGCCATAATTCATTAGCTGGTTTTCTAAGTTCTATGGTTTTTAATATACTGCTTTTTTCTTCTTCAGTTCCAAGTTGTGTACTTTTGTAACGGTCTTTGAACAACTTACCGTCACAACCCACATACATGGCATAAGCGATATTGATGCTTTGCATAATCTTTGATAGATCGCCGCCGTTGACGTCGATTACCAAATCATAATGATCGTCTGAAGATACACAGTAACCATATAGCTTAAACATGAACTTCATCTCAGTTCGCTTTAGAATCTCTAAAAACTTGATACGGTCATCATCTGTCGCAAATAACATATGGTGTTCGCCACCATTCTGACTGATATGAAATGTACCAAATTCATCTTTAACCCTTGCTTGTCTTGCCATGTAATCACCTGCTTGAACTTAGTATACAACACAATTAAATATAATTCAAGTACCGTCCCTGATGTTTAACACTTTTTTAATATATTAGAATATACTCATGAGTACAATATAGCCAATAAAAGACATGACCGTATAATAGATGAGCAACTCACTGAAGAAGGTCATTTCAGCTTCCGCCTCTTTTTTTATAAATAGAGGCAATACGAATGGCGGTGGTAACAATATAAAAGCAAAGAATGCTTGTGTGAAGAATTCTGTAGTTGTTGGCACAATCCATTTTATAAGTGTAATAGTGGCAAATCCAAGACCTAAAACAATAAGCC
>JAQICP010000452.1 GCA_027858555.1 Vallitaleaceae bacterium | reverse complement strand
GAACAAAAAGTAGTATTCTCAACTCATCGTGAAAAAGGGGAGCTGTTAACAGAATCGATTATTCACTTGAATCCATATGAAATACTGATTATGTCATAGAAGCGGCTTCTTGATAATGGACACATTAAAAATTTATTAATATATATAATATGACTTTATGAATAATCCTAAAAGGTGTATAATTAAGGTAGATTGAATAAAGGAGGATATTATGGGAATATTTAAAAAAGGATTATTTCTTGCAGGTACAGCAGGTGCAGGGTACTTAGGTTACAAAATGGTGAATAAAACAAAGATGTACAAAGAAGACTTTGAACGTCCAATTACCTTTGGTGGTAAAGAGGAAGTGATTAAAACTGATTTTAAAGGGGCAACCTATGGTATTCTATGTGGTGGCTTATCTTTGGATTTAGCTGAAGCAACCATGTCAGCAGATGAAGCGATTCTTAAGCTGAGTGGTGAGTTTTGCGGTATTTCAGTAGTGGTTCCTGAGGATTGGAATGTAAAAGTTGACGGTATTGCTGAAAAGGGTGGTATATCAGTAAAAGTAGATTATGATGAAGAAGATACCAAATCAAAGCGTTTAATTATTCAATACGACATCAAGTATGGTGGTCTGGAAATCAAATATGCTACCGAAATTGACGATGAGCCAGTTGAGGTAGATATTGAAGATGTAGCAGATGTTGCAGGTGAATAGTTAGTACCATAGTCAAAAAACCTAAATGTTATTTTAGGTTTTTTTTGCTTGACCATCACGTTACGTTATAGTATAAACTGTATTTGTACCAAGGAGGTAGTATGAATGTATTTGATTAATAAAGTGGCCACTTTAGCAGGAATTACCGTAAGGACATTACATTACTATGATGAAATTGGTTTGCTAGTGCCCAAAGTGATGAATGATAATCAATATCGAATCTATAGCAAAGAAGATATAAAGACACTACAAGATATACTTTTTTTTAAGGAGCTAGGATTCAAATTATCTGATATAAAAGGCATATTAGGTACGGATGGGTATAATCGTCTGGATGTTTTAAAACAGCATAAGAAAGTCATTGGGATGAAAATGTCACATCTTAAGGGTATCATGGAAACCCTTGAGTCAACGATTAATGAAGAAGAAGGAGGCATTGCTATGAATGATATAGAAAGATTCGAGGCTTTTAATATGGAGGCAATTGAGGCGCATAATAAACAATTTGCAAAAGAAATAAAAGAGAAGTATGGCCAGTCAGATGCTTATGCTGAGAGTCAACAGAAAACTAAGCAATATGATGCTAAGGACTGGGGAAGAATTAATGATGAAAGTTTAGTGATATACAAAGCATTTCATGAATTGAAGAATCTAAATCCTAATCATGTATTGTTACAAGAGCAAGTGGCTAAATGGCAAAATTATATTACACGTAATTTTTATACTTGCACAAAACCAATACTTAGTGGATTGGCTGATATGTATATCGAAGATGAACGGTTCAAGGAGAATATTGACAAAAATGGTGAAGGTATAGCGGGTGTTATGCACGATGCTATTAAGGTTTATTGCAGTTAAATTAGATGATTATTTGCGATTTCCTTTTAGGCTGTGATTAATTTTATCGATAGACCGTTAACGTTTTCGTGTTTTAATGCTTCTATTTAGTGCATTGATACTGTCATATGCCCATAATGATAGCTGGAAGTGGAAAAAATTCATAAATTAGTGTAAATATGTGAAGAAGTTGATTGAAATTACTTGAAAGTGCAAGCATTTAATATTATAATTGCATATATACTTATAATATAAAATAGAAGTATAACTAAAAGGGAGGATTCACAATGAAAAAAGTATTAGCATTAGTATTAGTATTAGTACTCACAGCGGCATTATTTGCGGGCTGTGATAAAGGACCAGAGACAGTAAAGATAGGTCTTATTACACCTAAAACTGGAGATTTAGCAGTATATGGTATCGCTGTAGAAAATGCAGTAATATTAGCAGTTGATAAAATCAATGCTGATGGTGGTATTGACGGAAAAGACATCGAACTTATTGTTTATGATAATAAAGCAGATGCGACTGAGTCAATCAACGTATTTAACAGATTGGTAGATAACGATAAAATTGTTGCCTTAGTTGGGCCAGTTATTTCATCTACGTCACTCGCTGTTGCACCATTAGCTGAAGCAGCTGGTATCCCAATGATATCACCAACAGCTACTAACTTAGCTGTAACACCAGATTACGAATATGTATTCAGAGCTTGTTACACAGATCCTTACCAAGGCGCTATGGTAGCAAAATTTGCAAACGAAAATCTAATGGCTACAAAAGCAGCTATCCTTTATAATGCTGGCGATGACTATTCAAGTGGACTTGCTACTGCATTTGAAGGTACTTTCACAGGTGAGGTAGTGGCTAAAGAAGGTTACACTGCAGATGACGTTGACTTTAGATCTCTACTTACAAGCATTAAAGAACTTGGAGCAGAAGTTGTATTTGTTCCAGATTATTACAATACAATCGGTTTAATTGCAACTCAAGCAAGAGAAGTTGGATTAGAGGCAGTATTACTTGGTGGCGACGGCTGGGATGCTGTACAATCTGAGTATGGTGATGTAACAGAAGGTTACTTCTTCGCTAACCATTATTCTACAACAGACGAATCACCATTAGTTCAAGGTTTCATTACTGACTACAATGCAGCTTACGGTGAAACACCTAATGCGCTAGCAGCACTTGGTTATGATGGAATATTAGTAATGGCAGCTGCAATTGATGCTGCTGATTCACTTGAAGGTGCTGATATCTTAGCAGCACTCAAAGGAACAGATATGGACGCTGTAACAGGTCACATTACATTTGATGCTAATGGTGACACTGAGAAGAGCGTTTCTATCATCAAGATTACTAATGGCGACTTAGTGTTAGAAACAAAAATTTCTAAATAATTTAGTTAATCAGAATATTATTTAATTTGCTCAAGGGAGGGCGTTTACGCCCTTCTTTTTGTAAGTATCAAATTAGTAGTTAAACTATTTGCAGTAACATGATATACTATGTATTAGATTTTGATGTTTACAAGAAGATTACAACTTAAAAAGCAAATAATAAGGGGTGGTTCATATGTCATATTTTATTCAACAAATCGTTTATGGTTTAAGTGCAGGTAGTATCTATGCACTTATTGCCCTTGGTTATACCATGGTGTATGGTATCGTTAAGTTAATCAATTTTGCACACGGTGAAGTCTTGATGATGGGGGCATATTTTACAATATTTGGTATCATATCTTTTAATATCCCTATTATCTTAGCATTACCAATTTCCATGGTGTTATGTGCATTACTTGGCATGTTTATTGACCGAGTTGCCTATAAGCCACTTAGAAATGCACCTAGAATCTCGGCGCTAATTACTGCGCTTGGAGTCAGTATGTTTTTATCCAATTTCTTCAAATTACTATTTGGAGCAGAAAAAAGAAAAATGCCGGATTTTCCAGCACTTAAAGGTGGGTACGTTTTTGGTGATGTTACCATCCCATATAAAGCAATATTAACCTTAGTGTTAACTTTGGTTTGTTTGATTACTTTGCAGATTATCGTACGTAAAACTAAAGTTGGTCGGGCTATGCGTGCCGTATCTGAAGATAAACAAGCAGCTCAACTTATGGGTGTTAATGTGGATTTAACCATTTCAATCACATTTGCTATTGGCTCAGCACTCGCAGCAGTTGGTGGTGTTTTATATGCTATTAATTATTCTCAAATATTCCCTACAATGGGTACTTTAACTGGTCTCAAAGCTTTTGTTGCTGCTGTACTTGGTGGTATTGGTATATTACCGGGTGCTATGTTTGGTGGATTCTTGATCGGTATTGTGGAGAATTTAACCAAAGGTTATGGTGCTGGTGGTTGGTCAAATGCAGTTGTATTTGGTATCTTGATTATCGTTTTATTAGTTAAACCTGAAGGCATATTTGGCAAAAATACAAGAGAGAAAGTGTAGGTGAAAAGATATGAAAAAGAGAGTTGAATATTTGATAACTACCGGTGGTCTTACCGTTTTATATCTAGTCATCATGCTCTTAATTGTTGTAGGCGTACTCAACGGTTACTATGTGGGTGTAATCATTGCGATCGGTATTAATATCATAGTTGCCTCTAGTCTTAACTTGGCGACAGGATTCCTTGGACAATTGGCCCTAGGACATGCTGGATTCATGGCGATTGGCGCTTATGGCGCAGCACATCTTGGTAAATACTTAATGGCAGTACTTGTTATGCCGGATTTTATAAAAGGTATTATTGTTTTAGTATCATGTTTGCTTTTTGGGGGTATATTAGCCGCTATAGCAGGATTACTCATTGGCATACCCTCACTTAGACTTAGAGGTGATTATTTAGGAATTGTTACACTTGGTTTTGGTGAAATCATTAGGATTAGCATCTTTAATATCGAAGCTATTGGTGGTGCTAGAACGGTACTTGGTATTCCTAAATTAGTAGGTATTACACAGATTTTCATACTGGTGGCTATCGTACTTGCTGCCCTATATTTATTGGTTCGTTCTAGACATGGACGAGCAATTATCTCTATTCGAGAAGATGAAATTGCAGCTGAAGCAGTTGGAGTGCCAACTACATTCTATAAGGTATATGGGTTTGCCATATCTGCATTCTTTGCGGGAATAGCCGGCGGTACATTAGCATTCTATCAAGGATTAATCGATCCAAAAAAGTTTACGTTCATGTTTTCGGTTGAAATATTCATTATAGTTGTTTTAGGCGGTATGGGTTCATTTACAGGGACGGTTATTGCAGCTATCCTTCTAGGTGTCATGAATGAATTATTACATGCAGTCGACAACTGGAGAATGGTTATATATGCAGTGGTACTAATTGCGATGATGATTTTCAGACCTAAAGGGCTTATGGGAACTTATGAGTTTTCTTTAGTTAAAGTGGTTAAAGATTATATAGCAAAACGTAAAAATCAAAAGACAACATAGGAGGTGATCATATGGCATTATTAGAAACAAAAGGCTTAGGTATCACCTTCGGTGGTCTTAGGGCAGTAGGCGATTTTGAGATAACCATTGGTGATCATGAGTTAGTTGGTTTAATTGGTCCAAATGGTGCAGGAAAAACAACGTTATTCAATCTATTAACAGGCGTGTATTTACCTACTGATGGCGATGTGCTTGTAGAAGGTAAAAGTGTTGTAGGGCTTAAACCTTATCAAATCGTAGAAAAAGGTTTATCTAGAACATTTCAAAATATTCGTCTATTTAAAGATATGACCGTACTTGATAATGTGAAAGTGGCATTTCATCATAAGATGTCGTATGGTACGGCTAATACGCTTTTCAGAATTCCAGGGAGTAAGTATTGGAAAGAAGAAGCCGATATCGATAAAAAAGGCAGAGAGCTGTTAGCTTTGTTTAAAATGGAAGATAATGTTAACGATATGGCTAAGAATCTGCCGTATGGTAAACAAAGAAAGCTTGAGATAGCAAGAGCACTGGCAACTGAGCCTAAATTATTGTTATTAGATGAGCCAGCTGCAGGTATGAATCCCCAAGAAACAAAAGAACTGATGGAGACAATCCATTTTATACGTGAGAATTTTGATGTATCAATCCTACTAATCGAGCATGACATGAGTTTGGTCATGGGTATATGCGAGCGAATCATCGTTATTGATTATGGTGTGATTATTGCAAAAGGAACACCTGAAGAAATTAAGAAAAATGAGAAAGTAATTGGTGCTTATTTAGGCCAGTAGGAGGTGGAAGTATGCTAAAAGTAGAAGATATTAATGTATACTATGGAGCAATACATGCCATTAAGGGTATAAGCTTCCATGTAGAGCAAGGTGAAATTGTCACTTTAATTGGTGCTAATGGAGCAGGAAAGACAACCATACTTCATACGATTTCCGGCTTGATTAAGACAGCTTCAGGTAAAATCTGGCTTAATGACGAAAATATTACAACTGCAAGTGGCCATAATTTAGTCGAAAAAGGCATGGCACAAGTACCCGAGGGCAGACGTGTTTTTGCTAAGATGACGGTTCAAGAGAACCTTGAGATGGGTGCTTATTCAAGAAAAGACCAACATAATTTTCAAGCAGATTACGATATGGTTTTTGACAAGTTCCCAAGGCTTAAAGAGCGAAGAAAACAATTAGCTGGTACTATGAGTGGTGGGGAGCAACAAATGCTTGCTATGGCCCGAGCACTGATGTCTAGGCCTAAGCTACTACTAATGGATGAACCTTCAATGGGACTTGCACCAATACTAGTTGATGAGATATTTAGTACGATTGTAGAAATCAATAAAACAGGCACCACCATATTATTGGTTGAGCAAAATGCACACAAAGCTTTATCGATTGCTAATAGAGCTTATGTGCTTGAGACAGGCAATATTATTATGTCAGGTCCAGCTAAAGAGTTACTTGGTAATGATAAAATAAAAGAGGCATATCTAGGATAATAAAGTGGTGCATTAATAAAGACTTACTCGGTTTACAGAGTAAGTCTTTATTTTATAATAGGATAGTTTTTATTAAAAATCTAGAACTTCCCATGAGAACAATTTCTCTGCGAGAAAACGCGTACTGGAGGTACACTTTGTTCTGCAATTGAGTTATTGTGAGGTTACATTCTTAATATAATAAGTGTAATGTGTATTAATAGTATTGATTACTTAGTTTTAACAATGGATACAACTTTATATCCCTTAGTTTCAAATTCTTTAACTAGTTCATCTGTATCTAGTGAATTAACTCTTATGATTATTTCAGCAGATTCTTTATGCTTTTGTGAATAGTAGTCCATGACATGCGTGATATTCATATCATATGAGGATATGGTAGCTGCAATGTCAGCTAGAACACCAACTTGATTTTTGGCTTCTAATGCAATTCTAGTCCCACTGTCGTTTTTACCAACGATCTCGATGAATGCACCTAGTATATCATCGTCTGTTATGATACCTTCTAATTTA
Organism: Vallitaleaceae bacterium; assembly: GCA_027858555.1. GTDB lineage: Bacteria > Bacillota > Clostridia > Lachnospirales > Vallitaleaceae > JAQICP01. The sequence goes on along the minus strand of JAQICP010000452.1, from coordinate 4,528 downwards.
TTGTTTTCATCAATAATTGGAAGGGCAGAGATATTGTTTTCTTTGATTAAAAATGCAAAATCTTCTACTAAAGCTTCTTTTGAAGAAGTGATGATGTTAGTTTCCATGATATCTTCACATTTTGTTTTGCCAAGGATGTAATTCATTTCGTAGATACTAAGAGTTGTGGCTTTTGAAGGTGTGAATTCGCTCAAGACTTTTTCAGTGATTAAACCGATTAATTCGCCATCTTTCACAACTGGTAATTGGGAAAAACCTTTTTCTACCATCATTTGAAAAGCAATAGATAATGAAGCATCAGGATATATAGTGATTACATCAGTTACCATAATTTCATTTACATACATAAGAACACCTCCGTTAGTGATTTATAAGTACTTACATTATAACACTTAATGGGAGGTGTTTCAATTTATAAAGGTATATAGATGGATACATTCATATAAAATCCTATACAATAGATGAGTCTAAATGTTTCTAATAATACAAAAGGCAATGAGCTAAAAATTATATGGTATTAGCCTATTGTAACTTGGTTTCGTCCATTGTTTTTGGATTGATACATAAGGCGGTCAGCTCTTTCAATGATACTGATTATAGAATCATCTTCTTGTACCATTGTTCCACCAATTGATACAGTAATAGCTACAGATAAATTATCTTTTCTAATAGTGGAGGCACTCACTAGCATGCGGAGTTGTTCAAGGGATATTTTTAAACTATCAGAGTCAACACCTGTAAAGATGCATAAAAATTCTTCTCCTCCATATCTTGCAATGATGTCTGATTTTCTGATGCTACCAGAGCAAGTTTTTGAGAATACTTGTAATACAAGATCACCAATAGTATGGCCGTAATTGTCATTGACCTTTTTGAAATGGTCGATATCTAATATAGCAATGCCAAATGGTATATCAAATTGTTTTGATTCTTTAATACGAGATTCCAATAATGCCAATGAATAATGACGGTTAGGGAGTCCGGTTAATTGATCATGCATAGCTAAAGTTTTTAGTTTTTCATTGTCGTCTAGTATGGACATAATATTGGATTCATCAGTAAAGTATTCAACTGCACCGATTACTTGATTATCTTGAGTAATCTGAGCTGTACCTATATTAACAGCAACTTATGACCATTTTTATGTTGTAAGAAAACAAGATTATGCCTCTGTACACCATCATGAATTGTCTTGTGTAAAGGACAACCACCAAAACACAATTGATTACCTTCATAATCCACATGATTTAAGATGTTATCATAACAATAGCGACCTATAACTTCATCATCTGTAAAGCCTGTTATACGTTCAGCGCCCTTGTTCTAAAAAGTAATCTTTCTTTCCCTATCAACAAAATAGATACCTTCTTGTATATTGATTAATAGATTTTGGTAAAATGATTGATCCATTTTTTGCCTCCTGAGATATGATACTAACTAAGCTTATAGTGAAGGTGGTGTACTTTTTAGATGAGTATATTCAGAAAAACCAATAGGACCACGCATGAGTTTTTTCTGTATACATAGTTTGCCATCGCTGTCAGGTAGAATGTGCCAATAAACCAATGTGAACTTTCCGTCTTCGAATTCGATCCCAGTAATACCTCTTGGGTGTATGCAACAACCTGAGTTAAGATATGGAAACTCTTTTGCTTCAGGTAGCTTTGGGCGATGTGTATGTCCGCATAGGATGCCAACTTTATTGTCTTCAATCCATTTCGAGAAATTCTTCTCTATTTTGTGCCTTTTATTTTTGTTTTTTGATGGACTGGCAGGATTGTGGAAACCAATCATATGCATATAGCGCCAAAATAGACGAATACCTATGACACCCGTAAACCAAAGTTGGTCATTAAATAGATCACCTTGGTGACCGTGGACAACTAATATCTGTTGATTTGTCAACTCATATTCAAGCAGTAGGCTTTCATAAATCTCTACGTTGAGGAATAAATCGCTAGTTTTATCCAGATATTCATCATAAAAATAATTCAGATTTTTTTGAACGTAGTAGGGCTTTTTTAGATTCATATTATGGTTGCCATACATATAAATTAAACGATTGTCTTTATGGAATCTTCTAAGCATCATATATGTATCTGAGTGAGCTGAGCGAATGTGACTGAACTTTGCATGTTCCATCAGTTCATCGCCATCACCAACTTCAATATAGGTAAAACCATGATTATAATAATGGTCTAGTGCGAATGCGTATATATTCTGATTATGGGCAAATTCATCTGCCATACTATTATCGCCTCTATGTACGTCACTAAAGAATATAAGTTTTGATTGGTCATTTACACGTAGCTTTTTTGCGCTTTTATAACAATTATCTAAGCGTTTATCAGTATTCAAGTAAGTCACCTCAATTAGTTGTTATCTAGAATTATAGTTATACTATATTATATCATAACTACGCTTGTATATATGAACAAATTGTGCACAAGGAAAGTGCCTGTGGAAAGTACCTGTGGATAACTATCCTACGCTAAAAGAAAGAGGCTATGCATCGTCATTTGAGAAGCAAATGCAAGTTTGTCAGGGAAGTTATCTTTATTTAAAACAGAAGAACTATCCTATAGGATAAAAAAGAGCACTGAATATTATCAGTGCTTCTTAGGTAAACCTAGTAATCTAATCTTGTTGATATCAAAGCCTCTAAACTTAATTTATCCATAGATTTTCTAGAAGCGTAGTCAATGATCTGATCTTCACCGATATGATATAGGTTAAAATATTTCGCGTTGGGATGTGCGAAGTATAAGCCTGATACGGTTGCTGCAGGCATCATCATATAGTTTTCGGTCATGGTAACACCTATTTGGTTGGTTGCATCGAGTAACTCATACAAGACTGTTTTTTCAGAATGGTCTATTAATGATGGATAACCAAATGCAGGTCTAATACCAGTGTACTTGCCCTTTAACATGCCTGGAAGATCAATTGATTCATCTGGGGCATAGCCCCAATAATCTATTCGTATGGATTGATGTAACTTTTCAGCAAAGGCTTCAGCCAATCGATCAGCAAGCACTTTGGTTAAGATCTTATTATAATCATCATGATTGGCGTCGTAATACGCTAATAAGGACTTAATACCTTTACCTGCAGTTACAATAAAGGCCCCCATATAGTCAGTTGTACTGGCACTCGTGGGTGCTACATAATCACTTAGACACAGATAGTCACTACCAGGCTTTTGCTGTCTCATCTGGTGGAATGTATAAGTCTTATCATTATCAGATACAACAATATCATCATTGGTACTATAGGATTCAAAAATGCCAAACATCCCCTCGCAAGTAAGGGATTTATTTGCGCAAAATTCCGCTAACATTTCATTGGCATCATCAAATAATTTTTTAGCCTCAACACCAAGAATAGGATCCTCTAATATGGCAGGATAGGGTTTGTTGAATTCCCAAGCAGTAAAGAAGAAACTCCAATCTATATAGGGGATTAATTCTTCGATTTTGGCAGTTATTTTCTTTTTGCCGATGAAGTTAGGTGTTTTTATAGTCTGACTATTGAATTCTAATCTAGGTTTTTTGCTCCTGGCATAATTCAAATCATCTAGCTTAGTCTTGTGTGTTTTTGCTAAATTGGCAACTTTTTCATAATCTGCATACACTTCTTTGACAAAGGTATCTCTATTAGGTGGACTCATTAGCGCTTTTGCGCACTCGACACCCATGGTTGCATCATGTGCATATAGAACAGGATGTGTATAATGAGGTGCGATTTTAATAGCGGTATGCAATTTGGATGTTGTAGCACCGCCAATGAGTACTGGAATATCTAGATTTTGATCTTCTAGCATCTTAGCTACAGTAGACATTTCATCTAGAGAAGGGGTAATCAAACCACTGAGGCCAATCATATCCACCTGTTCTTTAATTGCCGTCTCGATAATGAGATTAGGTGCTACCATAATCCCTAGATCTATCACTTCAAAATTATTACATTGTAAAACCACGGAAACAATATTTTTGCCGATATCATGAACATCACCTTTGACTGTTGCCATTAGAATCTTCCCAGATGAGGTGCTTGCTATACCAACTTTTTCTGCCTCAATATAAGGTAAAAGTTGAGCCACAGCTTTTTTCATGACACGTGCGCTTTTAACAACTTGAGGTAAGAACATCTTACCTTCACCAAACAGATTACCCACATTACGCATACCATCCATTAAAGGACCTTCAATTATATCGATGGCACTGGGGTAGAGTGATCGTGCTTCGTCAATATCATCTTCAAGTGATGAAGTGATACCTTTCATTAATGCATACACTAATCGTTCATGGTTATCGCCATCTCGCCAAGCGTCAACTTTTATGGTTTTATCGATTGTGGATTCAGTTAATCCTATGCTATATGCCAACAAATCATCGGTTGCTGAATTAGAACGATTGAATATGACATCTTCAACACGCTTTAGCAATTCTTGATCAATATCATCGTAGATCTGAATCATACTCGGATTGAGGATTGCCATATCAAGGCCAGCTTGAATAGCATGGTA
>JAQICP010000449.1 GCA_027858555.1 Vallitaleaceae bacterium | reverse complement strand
ACCATGTGAATCGTGTTATGATTTTCTATTCTAATAGCGATTTAGAAAGCAATGGGGCAAAAAGTGTTGAAACCTTTGACGTTATGACCAAAGCATGCGGATCCGAGCTTTTAGTCGATATTTCAGCAACATACACAATAGACAGAGATGGTTTCATCTGGAATTCAACTAGCCACCTTTCGGAAACAGTGCAGCTTGTTGATCACTTTATGTATCTTACCATAAGCAGTAGATATAATTATGAGGGCACTGGAATTTATGAAGGCAATCTTCTAATTGAGACGAATGGTTCTTATAATATCCAGCCTTTGGGAGAGCCTGATCTTAGCAACTCAATCGCTAGAATATTGTTACCTATGGAAATTGAAAGCCCAGAACTTTTGAGAGAACTTGAGGCTTATGGTTTTGATGAAGATGTGCCAGAAAACGGTTATTTGATAACGATCCCATTTTTAGATGCCCAACCGGATGGTTCAACCATGATTTACTTGCCTGACCCAATTGGTTCTATAACTGAAAATGTACCATTTATTTTGGACGGCATAACAAGCGATGTAGGTGCAATTCCTATTGAAGGAAGCATTGAAGAGATGTTGCTCCTAGATGAACCTATATCCTTTACTCGAACCATAGATGTTGGTAGTTATGATTCACCTATCTCATCAATGTATGGTTTTGATCAAAATCAATTGATGAGTGAATTGCAGGCTTTGGCTGATACTTCTGCTTTTGAAATGCCAGATATGCCAGATATGGAAGACCTGCCTGGAATGGACGATTTGGACATTCCGATGCCTAGTAGTGATAGTAGTGGTATGGAAGGTTTAATGATAGGGTTAGAAGCATTGATGGGCGGCGCTACTACTGGCGCTACAGTGACCATTGAAGTGAAAATAACACCTAGTCACGAATAAGTAGTGTGTAAATATAATATTATAAATATTCTATGATTAGAACTTTCTGTATAAACCAACAACTTTCCCTAATAACCTCTAGCATAAACAAACCAGAATTAGGTACAAAGTTAACTGGCACAGGGAAATAATCATCAACAATTTCTATGGCTCTTGGTTTAGTAGAATCTCTTCTAATTCTTATTTGGAAGCAGGACATACCATAATGGTACGAATAGCAACGGGAGTCCAACTGCAGATGGGAGTAGCGGTATAGAGGGGACGCCAATTATAGACGGGCGTATTGGCATAGAGGAAAGCACAAGCATATACACTAAAGATATTCCCGTCATGGAAATGAGTGAGAAAATCGTAGATGCCAAGGAACTAATAGAAATAGCAATGATTGAGTAATATGGAAGACCTTCCCAATGATGACGTGCCCACTAGATTCTTAGTCTTTTTGAATTAAGGTTGCATAATACTGTCGTATTGCATATAATGATAGCTAACGAAATATAAGGAGTGTACAGATGAAAAATCTAACATACAAACAAAAACTTTGGGTATATCTTGTAGTATTAATAGTATTAATAGTGGTTTCGACAATTGTCTTCCATAATACACTTGGAGGTATCATTGCATTTGCACTAGGCTATTTTCTTTACACCAGAACCATCGAGCCTTATGAAAAATCTTCCAAACGTGAAGATGATTCTATTATAGATGTAGAAGATGTAACTGAAGAAATAATAGTTAAAGATGTAACTAAAGAAGTAGTAGTTGAAGATGAAGAGAAAGAATAAAAAAAGTTAGAACCAAAAAGACACTAGAACTGAAAATTCATAAGATAAGTATAGTTGGGTTCATGTCACAAGCATGGGCTCTTTTTAATATGTATACAACCAGGCGTATCAGTCAAATACTCAAAAACCCTGAGTGTAAAAGATTCAAAAACATTAATAGACTAAAAGTACAATAAAAATACACATACAATTTGTAGTATGTGTATATTATAAAAAGCTAGTGCAGTTGGGGGGACTCGAACCCCCAAGTCCAATGTGGACACTAGATCCTTAGACTAGCGCGTATGCCAATTCCGCCACAACTGCTTAGGTGCTATCTCACCAGTATCATCTAATGAGTTAGAATCAGCGAAACTTATTTTATCATAAAGTATTAGAAAAAGTCAATTGATTATATCAAAATAATTAGTACA
>JAQICP010000448.1 GCA_027858555.1 Vallitaleaceae bacterium | reverse complement strand
GTATCTTTTTAGTGCTTCAATTATTGATATGTTCTCTTGCTTTGTTCCTACTGAGATTCGGATACAATTAGCTAATCTGCCAACGGTACGCTTGGCTCTAACCAGTAGTCCCTGAGATTCCTAGTAACTTGCTATCTGATTAGTGTCTTCATCAGAAGTCTTAATCAATATGAAATTGGCTTTTGACGGGTATACTGCTTTTAACCATTCCAACTGAGTCAATTCTTCATATAATAATTCTCTGTTTATATTCATATTGGATACATTAGCCATATAATAATCTTCTTCTTCTAAAACAAAGCCCGCAATTGCGCTAGAAATACTTGGCAGATTATAAGGGGATTTGCAGATATTAAGTGCTTCAATCATATCTTCTGAGCCAATGCCATAGCCAACTCTAAGTCCTGCACATCCAAAAGCCTTTGAAAAGGTTCTTAAAATCAGTAGATTCGGATATTCTTTAATATATGAGACCATACTCTCTTCAACAAATTCATCATATGCTTCATCTAATACAACAGGACAAGAAACTTTTTTTAGTATGCTAAGAACTTGCTCATTGCTGATTATTGAACCTGTTGGGTTATTAGGTGTACAGATAAATAAAAGCTTCGGATTATGTTCCAGGCATAATCTAACAATCATGTTCTCGTCGTATTCAAAAGTGTCTGACAATTCATAGTTGATGGTTATACCGTGATTTAAGGCGTTAGCAATACCATACATACTGAAGGATGGGTCTGGTACTAAAACATTGTCACCTGGCTCTACAAAGCATTTTGTGACATATTCTATCAACTGGTCTGATCCTACACCACAGATTATGTTCTGTGGGCTAACTTGATAGAAATCTGCCAACTTGGTTCTAAGTTCCATGGAATCCGTATCAGGATAGCGGGTAAGATGATCCTTATTATCCAACCAAATTTTGGTTTTTTCTATAACCGATGGATGGTGACTGAAAGGATTCTCATTAGCATCCACCTTGATATCATATGGTTTTAGTGGCGCATGGTATGGTTTGAAATTAAGCAAATCGCGTCTGATATAGTCTTTAATCGTCATTCTAATCCTCTCCTTCAAACCTCACCTTAATTGCATTTGCGTGGGCAGTAAGATTCTCTGCACTGGCAAATGTCATAATATCTTCTGAAAGATTCTTAAGTCCTGCTTTATTAAAAGCTATAATACTGGACTTCTTGATGAAATCATCAATTGAAAGCGGAGAAAAGAATTTGGCAGTAGCATTGGTTGGTAATATGTGATTAGGACCAGCCATGTAATCACCCAGTGGTTCAGGACTATATTCTCCAAGGAATATGGCACCTGCATTGGTAATGAACGGTAATACTGAAAACGGATTGGCTACACATATTTCAAGATGTTCTGGTGCAATCTGATTACTGATACCTACTGCGTCAAGAATGGTCTCTACAACAATAATAGCGCCGTAGTTTTCCAGAGAAGCTTCTATAATGGATTTTCTAGACAATGTTTTGGTCTGTCGTGCAATAGCAAGTTCTACTTGGTCAGCCAGTGCCCCACTTGTTGTTATAAAAACAGACGAAGCCAGTTCATCATGTTCAGCTTGGCTAAGTAGATCAGCTGCGATATATTCTGGATTACCAGTTTCATCGGCAATGACCAGTATTTCAGAAGGGCCTGCTATAGAATCAATACCCACATAGCCATATACAGCTTTTTTGGCTAAAGCGACATAGATATTTCCAGGGCCAACGATTTTAGTAACTGGTTTAATACTTTCTGTACCATATGCTAATGCACCGATGGCTTGAGCACCACCCACTTTATAGATTTCAGTTGCGCCAGCAATGTCAGCAGCTACTAAAGTAACTGGTTCCACTTGCCCATTACCGCCGTTAATTGGTGGCGTGGTCATGACAATTCTTTTAACGCCCGCCACTTTCGCTGGCATCATATTCATGAGTACTGAGGACGGAAAAGCATTCTTGCCACCAGGTACATAAACACCTACTGAATCCACAGGTGTGATTTTTTGACCCATTATGGACCCGAATTCATCCGTATCAAACCAACTTTTCTGAAGCTGCTTTTGGTGAAAATCCTTAATCCTCTGGGCAGCAAGCTTCATGACTCTAATAAGATTACTATCAACCAGTTCATAAGCAGCAACAATCTCTTCTTTAGTAACACGAATCGTTTCTGCCGTAATATCTACTAGGTCGAAATCTTTGGTATATCTACGTAGCGCCGTGTCACCTTTAGTCCTCACATGTGAAAGGACTTCCTTCACTACTTTTTCATAAGATTCATAACTGGAAGATGAACGTTCTTCTAGTAGATTTTTGATATCAATTACTGTGTTTTTGGTGAAATCAAGTCTTTTCATATGCTGTCTCCTTTACTTATCTAGGTCTCGAAGCCCTTCTATAATGCGGTTGATTCTCTCGTCTTCCATCTTCATGGAGACACGATTGACGACCATTCTAGCAGATAATGGGACTATTGTTTCAAGAACAACTAAACCATTGTCTCTGAGCGTAGCACCTGTTTCGACAATATCCACTATAACTTCTGCCAATCCAACCAGTGGGGCTAACTCTATTGACCCATTAAGTTTGATAATCTCAACTTTTTGGTTTTTCTTATTATAAAAGTACTCTTTTGCAATTCTCGGATATTTTGTTGCAACTCTGATTGTATTATTGAATTCAAGACTTTTTTTAGCTTCAGGCGGTCCAGCTACAACCATATGACATTTACCAAAGCCTAAATCAACTACTTCATATAGATTCCTTTTTTCTTCTAGTATGGTGTCTTTTCCAACAAAACCAATATCAGCAGCACCATACTCAACATAAGTCGGTACGTCACTAGCCTTTGCCAAGAAAAATTTGAGTTTCAATTCCTCATTAACAAATATTAATTTTCTGGTGTCCGTGTAGATTTCGTCACATGTAATACCGATAGCTTCTAATTTTTTTAGTGCCGCTTTAGCCATTCTACCTTTTGCTAAAGCAAATGTTAAATATCTCATAATTAGCTCCTCATTTATTCAAACAGACTTTTGATATCTGTAATCGTCGTTGTATCATCTTTTAGGTTAATAAGTGTAACGCTATCATGATCAGTGAAATGCATGATGCCACCGATATGATTATCCTTGCCATACTTGATGTGTTCTTCGATGGTTTGTCTAGGCAAACTCAGTTCAATGATCATACCATCTCTTCGCATATGTTCAGCAACTTCGATGGCTTGCTTACGCGTCTCTTTTTCATAAATCAACAATGTATCTATCTGAAATACTGGTATGACAATATTCTGTCTTTCTATGGCTGAAAACAGGTCATCTAAGATAATAGCAAAACCAACTGCTTTCATATCTTTCCCAAATTGAGCGAGTAGCGTGTCATATCTGCCACCTGATAGAATGGATACGCCAGTACCATAGGTATAACCCCTATAAACAATACCAGTATAATAATTCAATTGGCTAACCATACCTAAATCAAAAGATATGTATTTGTCTAGTTGGTAATCGCATAATATATCATACACTTCTTCAAGTCTGTTGATGGCACTAATAGCTTTTGAATTAGTGGTAACGGACTTTGCTTGTTCTAAAACGCTCAAAGAACCAAATAGTTTGGGTAGATCTAATAATGTTTTTTGTTGAACTTCACTGATTTCTAATGCGTCTAGTAATTCATCAACAGCAATAAAATTCTTTTCGTCTATAAGATAGCGTAGTTCTTCTTGATCATCTTCATTGAGACCAACAGCCTCTACCAAACCTTTGAAATAGCCGGCATGACCAATATCAATTTTGAATTCTGTAACACCGGTAGCAAGCAAGCTGTTTATTGCAATAGCAATCATCTCAGCATCGGCATCAGCAGAATCAACACCGAATAATTCACAGCCAACTTGAGTGAATTCCTTAAGTTTGCCTTGGTAACTTTCATTGTTCCTAAATGTATTACCGTTATAGCACAACCGTTTTGGCGAGTCATCTTGCTTGTAAAAAGTAGAGACAAACCTTGCAAGACTAGGTGTAATATCCGGTCTTAGTACAAGTATATGGCCATCTCTGTCAAAAAACTTATACATTTCAGTTAAGTCTAATGTGCCACGTTCATGGTTAAATACTTCGAAATATTCAAAAGTTGGGGTTTGTATATTTATAAAACCATATTGATGAAATACATTTAGAATCTCACTTTGTAATACATTCATCTTAATGGTTTCAATTGGTTGCAGGTCCCGTACACCTTCTGGTGTATGTAACAAATTGTCTTTCATAATGCCTCCTAGTTTAGCGAGGTAAATCGCTAATTAGTTAATTTGATAAACTTATTATATATAC
>JAQICP010000445.1 GCA_027858555.1 Vallitaleaceae bacterium | reverse complement strand
CTTCAAATTGTACCATGAATCAAGACCTAAATACTGCGGATTTAACTCTAATTCTTCTTCAATTCTGAGCAGTTGATTATACTTGGCAACTCTGTCAGATCTACAAGGCGCGCCAGTTTTAATCTGTCCCGCATTAACAGCCACTGATATATCAGCTATAATAGTATCTTCTGTTTCTCCTGATCTATGAGATACAACCGCTGTATATCCAGCTTTGTTAGCCATCTCAATCGCTTCAAACGTCTCAGTCAATGTGCCGATCTGATTTACTTTAACTAAAATCGAATTGGCAATACCTTCATCAATACCTCTTGCTAACCTATCTGTATTGGTAACAAATAAATCATCTCCAACTAATTGAATTCTCTTACCTAAACGTTCTGTTAATTTCTTCCAGCCATCCCAGTCATCTTCATCTAAACCATCTTCAATTGATATGATTGGATATGCATCAACCAAGCGCTCATAATAGTCCACCATCTCGTCAGCTGTTCTAGTGATTTCTTTTCCAACCATCTTGCTTTCGCCTTTAAAATGGTATTTGCCGTCTTCTTTATTATATAATTCTGAAGCCGCCACATCCATAGCTATTCGGATATCTTCACTTGGTTTGTAACCAGCTCTTTCAACAGCTGAAAGTATAACTTCAATAGCTTCTTCTGGAGAAGCGAGGTCAGGTGCAAAACCACCTTCATCACCGATAGCAGTAGCAAGTCCTTTTTCACTAAGCACTTTCTTCAATGTGTGATAGATCTCGGCGCACATTCTAAGTCCTTCTTTAAAGCTTTCTGCCCCAACAGGCATAATCATAAATTCTTGAAAGTCCACTGTATTATCTGCATGCTCACCACCATTTAAGATGTTCATCATAGGTACTGGCAATACATTGGCATTAAATCCGCCCAAGTACTGATATAAAGAGACACCGGTTGCTGCGGCTGCAGCTTTAGCAACTGCCATAGACACACCAAGTATCGCATTAGCGCCCAAGTTGGCTTTATTAGGTGTCCCATCAAGTTCTATCATAATGCTGTCGATTTCATTTTGATCAATTGCATTAAGACCTATCAAAGCCTCTGCAATAATTGTATTAACATTCTCTACAGCTGTTTCAACACCTTTACCCATGTACCTCTCAGCATTATCTCTGAGTTCCACAGCCTCAAAGGCACCTGTTGATGCACCCGAAGGAACGGCTGCACGACCAATAACATCATCATCTACTGTTACCTCAACCTCGATTGTTGGGTTGCCTCTTGAATCCATAATTTCTCTTGCGTATACATCTGTAATTTCATAAAAATTCTTCATAATTTCTCTCCTTTTTTTGAATTTAACGATTAGTTTCATAATTAAATCGCATAATGCTTTCTACCTATTATTATAACAGATAGCACAAAATTAACAAGCTATTTGAGAATTGTTCTCATTAATATTTCATCTTTCCTAATAATAGTATAATACTCTTCAAGTTTGAAATCTAGAGAATCAGTTCAGTCTTTATACCCATGGTATATAGGTTGTACTATGTGTCCCTATTGATTATTCTATAACTGACTAAAGATGCTGTCATTAATATCATTGCTGAGAAAATGACTATAATTCCCGGCATTAACCAATCACTTAATACACCAATCGTAAGCTGTCCAAGGACGCATCCTAATTTTTCATTCATGTTTTCCACACCCATGACCCGGCCAATTTTATCCTTAGGTGTTACAAGTTGGTAAAATGACATAGATGGTAGTGCCCAGTAAACGATGAAATATCCAAATGCAAAATTACTGCTAACTAATAACACATACGACACAATCATCGGTATGCTACCAACTGATAGGAATATCACACCGATAATGAAGGTAATGATACTGAGCACAATGGTACCAAGACTAAATTTTTTAAGTAAAAATGTTTTTTCATTACGCTTTTTCATGAACATGATACCCAGCGCTACCCCTGCTGTGTAGATTGATATGGATAATCCGAATTGAAACGCCGACACACCCATAACTACCTTGAGTACAAATGGTACCATGATCGCAAACATAGGGTATAAAAAGAAATTAAATATGAAATTGATACTAAGCAGATGTTTTATTGCGTTGTTATGCCAGACATAACTGATGCCACTGATCAAACCGCTATAAACCTCTTTAATATTGAATTTTGTCAAATGCTCTTGGTCTTTTTCTGGAATGATGAAAAGTTCAGAAAATGCAGATAAAAGAAAACTCACCCCATCTATCATTAATAGAATCGTAAGCCCTACTAAAGGGTAAAATATGCCCGCTAATAGAGGTGCTACCAATTTACCGATATTCAAGACACATCGATTAATTGAATTAGCCGGTAAAATATAGTCTTTACCAACTGAAATTGGTATAAGTGCATCGATGGCTGGTGAAAAAAAGACATTAATAGTCGCTAATGAAAAAACCAGCACACAAGCTAATAGATAACTAAAAGTAACAAAATAGGTATAGCTCAAAAATGCCAGGGTTAATACCCCGCATAAAGTATCTGCTATAACCAATATTTTTTTCTTGCTCACATTATCGGCAACCACACCACCGATTACACCGAAAAGTATATGTGGAATAAAATTAAAACTAAGTAGAATTGAAAACTTGGCAGCTGATCCAGTCTCAGCCAATACATATAAACTAAGCGCAAAATTCTGCATCTGAGTACCAATGATTGATACAAACTTGCCAAACACTATAAGCGTAAAATTTCTGTTTCTAAATAAACTAAGATTCATATATCCCCTCTCTCATAAAAATACTACCAGCCCTCATAGCTGAATAAATATGCCACATATAATTGTACTACAAACACTAACTGAATATCTAGTGAAATAAGATATTTTTTTACAAAATTATGCTATGTTTCATTAAAAACACCTTTATCTTGACTATTTATGAACAGTTATTTCAACTCAATGCATATCAGTGATATGGGTAAATGATCCAATACAGCTATGGTGCTCTGATACCTGCGTTCAGATACCAGCATTCAGATACCTCTGTTTGGAACACTGATTGCTTGATTGATATGTCCCTTGAACATCGACAAAGACCAAAAAAAACAGGTCCAGATGAAATCTAGACCTGTTCTAATATACTAAACTATACCTAACATTATATTACTATTTTGAACCTTCTCTACCTATGTTATCTAACCTCTTATCAGTAAACTTTTACCCGTCATTGCTGGAGGCATGTCAATCGCCATCAAATCCAATAACGTAGGCGCTATATCTGCTAAAACGCCACCTTCTCTAAGACTGACACTGTCACCTGCGTTAACCAATACAAATGGCACAGGATTGATTGTGTGAGCTGTAAAGGGCTGGTGTGTCTCGTAATCTACCAATTGCTCTGAATTACCATGGTCAGCACATAAGAATAACTGGCCGTCAACTTCAAGAAGGGCTTTTATTGCTTCTCCAACACATGTATCAACTGTTTCTACAGCCTTTATTGCTGCTGAAATAATACCTGTATGTCCGACCATGTCAGGATTCGCAAAGTTAACCACAATCAAATCATAGTTTTGACCTTTGATTGCCTTAACTAATTCATCTTTTACCTCAAAAGCACTCATTTCTGGTTGCAAGTCATAAGTTGCTACTTTAGGAGAAGGAATTAAGATTCTTTCCTCACCTTTATTGGGTTTTTCAACACCGCCATTGAAGAAGAATGTCACGTGGGCATATTTTTCAGTCTCAGCCAATCGAAGTTGTGTTAATCCTTTGCCTGAAATATACTCACCTAACGTATCGCTTAAGCGTGTCTTTGTATATGCGATAACAGTGTTAGGAATAGTGATGTCGTATTCATTAAAACAAACAAATGTTAATGGTATGAATCCCTTTGCTCTTTTGAAATGATCAAAATCTTCAATACAAAAAGCTCTTGATATCTGTCTCGCTCTATCTGGTCTGAAATTAAAGAAGATCACTGTATCCTTCTCTTTAATCATACCAACTGGTTTACCGTCTTCCATAACAACAGTCGGCAGTACAAATTCATCGTTCACATCATGGGCATAAGACTGAGCAACCCCGTCAACACCGCTTGAGGCCTTTTCGCCTTCTCCAAGCACCATGGCATCATATGCTAATTGAACTCTTTCCCATCTGTTATCTCTATCCATAGCATAGTAACGTCCCATCACTGTTGCTATCTTACCAACACCGATCTCATCCATCTTGCTTTGTAATTCAGCAACAAAATCTTTTCCAGATCTTGGTGGTGTATCTCTACCGTCTAAGAAGCAATGTACATACACTTCCTTGCAGTCATGCTTTTTTGCAAGTTCGAGTAACGCATATAGATGGGTGTTATGACTATGAACACCACCATCTGATAACAACCCAAATAAATGAAGGGCTGTGTTATTAGTTTTGCAATTATTGATGCCTGTTAAAAATGCTTCATTGTCAAAAAAGTCACCATCGACAATGGCCTTTGATATTCTTGTCAGTTCTTGATAGACGATTCTTCCTGCACCAATGTTGAGGTGACCCACTTCTGAGTTGCCCATTTGGCCATCAGGCAAGCCTACATCGAGTCCACTGGCATAACCCTTTACATATGGGTAATCCTTCATCAGGCCGTCAATAACCGGTGTATTACCAAGCTTGACAGCATTGCCTTCAGTCTTGTCATTCAGACCAAGTCCATCTAAAATCATTAATACTGTTGGTTTTTTTCTCATAATTATCTCCTTGTATTCATAACTACTTCAAATAGTTATTGTTATTGTTTAGTAATTGTATTCTTTCTAGAATAATATTATCCCGTACTTTTTCAAGCATATTGTCCCTACTGATAAAGATACATATGTATAGATTTCACATCCCCATAATTTTTGTTGTTCTCTATTGAAGCACTTTTTCATATGTGTAATCCATACATATATACCTGTTCAAATAAGAACCATTATCATCTAGCTCTGATTAGATTATAAGCTATAATTCTTTTTAAAACAAGGGGAAAGCATATAAAACTACGCTTTCCCCTTTAGTTATTAATTTATTTATAGTTTACAACTTTACCGAAGTCAGCTTTAAGACTAGCACCACCGACTAAACCACCATCGATGTTTGGCATAGCAAATAATTCAGCTGCATTACCAGCACCTACACTGCCACCATATTGAATGCGGATAGCTTCAGCTGTATCTGTATCATATACTTCTGTTAAAGTAGCTCTGATTGCCGCACATACTTCTTCAGCTTGTTCTGACGATGCTGTTACACCCGTTCCAATTGCCCATATCGGCTCATAAGCAACGACAACTTTTTTAGCATCTTCTTTAGAAACATCTAATAAGCCAACTTTGATTTGTTGATTAACAAAGTCAATTGTGATATCTTGCTTACGTTGCTCTAAAGTTTCGCCACAACACATAATTGGTATTAAGCCGTGCTCGATTGCTTTGTGAACTTTTTTGTTTACTGTATCGTTAGTCTCACCAAAATATTCTCTTCTTTCAGAGTGACCGATGATGACATATTTTACACCGATTGATGTTAACATATTAGGTGCAGTTTCTCCAGTATAAGCACCACTCTCTTCGTAGTACATATTCTGAGCGCCAATACTGATATTAGATCCTTTAGCTGCTTCAACTGCTGCCATAAGGGCTATTGTTGGTGGACAAAATACCACTTCAGCCGCATCAGTCGCTACCAAAGGTTTTAGTTCATTGATTAAGTTAATAGCTTCATCAACTGTTTTATTCATTTTCCAGTTTCCTGCAATAATCATTTTACGCATGTGTATCCTCCTATGGATCTATATTTCTAATAATTAATTTATCAGTCTTTAATTCTATGCTTTGTCATCTGCTGCTGCAACACCTGGTAATTCAATGCCTTCAAGGAATTCTAATGAAGCACCACCACCTGTTGAGATATGTGTCATCTTATCACCAAATCCAAATATGTTAACCGCAGCAGCAGTATCGCCGCCACCAATAATAGTCGTAGCATCTAGTTCTGAAAGTGCTTTTGCAATAGCAACGGTACCGCCTGCAAAATTCTCAAATTCTGAAACGCCCATGGTGCCGTTCCATACCACAGTTTTAGCATCTTTTAGTGCATCAGTGAATATCGCTCTAGTTTTTATGCCAATATCAAGACCTTCCCAATCTGATTCAATGCCACCTCTTTGTACTGTTTTGAATGGTGTATCGTTTTTAAACTCTTGTGCAACGATATTATCAACTGGCAATAAGAAATTAACGCCTTTTTCTTTAGCTAACGCCATCATTTCAAGGGCATAATCAATTCGATCTGCCTCTAGCAAAGATAATCCAACTTCATTACCCATCGCCTTAAGGAATGTATACGCCATACCACCACCGATAATTAGCGTATCAACCTTCTCAAGTAAGTTTCTAATCACGCCTAACTTATCAGATACTTTTGCGCCACCTAAGATAGCAACAAATGGTCTTTCAGGACTTTCAATTGCATTGCCTAAAAAATCAATTTCTTTTTGTATTAAATAGCCAATTGCACAAACGTCAATAAACTCGGTCACACCAACATTAGAACAATGTGCTCGATGCGCTGTACCAAAAGCATCGTTTACAAACACATCTGCAAGTGATGCTAAATCTCTTGAGAAAGCTTCTCCATTTTTGGATTCTTCAGTTCTAAAACGTGTGTTTTCAAGTAAAACCACATCACCGTCTGCCATAGCAGCAACTGCTTTTTTTGCAGTGTCGCCTACCACTGTAGCATCAGCAGCAAAAACAACTTCTTTGTTCAATAGAACGCGTAATTGTTTAGCTACAGGTGCTAGTGAAAGTTCTGGTGTTGGTCCTTTTGGTTTGCCGAGATGTGAGCAAAGAATCACTTTTGCACCTGATTCGATTAATTTATTAATCGTTGGAAGTGCTGCTGTTAATCTGTTCTCGTCTGTTATTACATCACCATTTAGAGGTACATTAAAGTCACATCTAACAAGTACTCTTTTGCCTGCTACTTGGATTTCTTCAACTGTTTTCTTATTTAACATGTTAACTCCCTTCAATGATATCCATTTCTATGGATTATTTCTTATATTAAAGCTTAATAGCTACATATAATGCTACATTAATAATTAATAGTAAAAATCATAAGTAATGCTTATAGATGTTCGTTATACATTAAACGCTTTCATCTATCTATGTCAATATATCATAGCACAAACTTGTGCCCTACGCACCCAATTATTCTTACTCTTCTCTATCCATTTGTTCTAAATGACATAGCATAATTTTTTTAGCGGCGCCTTCATCGATTACTAAACTGGCTTTTGTTAAAAATTTTCTAACCCCGTAGATGGCTTCACCTTTTGAAGTGCCACCTGCTATAGCAATAGGATGTTCCAGATGTTGCATCTCATCAATTGAAATGCCAATAGACCGTGATGTATAGACTATATCCCCTTCAATATTGAAATAATTGCCAAGGGCTTCTGCAACCGCCTTTTTATCTTCTAATAACATTCTGATATTACCTTCTAAATTCCTGCGCTCTATCATCGTGTCACATGTGCCTATGCCGAAAACCAAGATATTAGCATTAATCAGCAAATCAATGGCATCGTGTATCTCTGGTTCTTCCCTAACACTAGTCAAAGCTTTTTCACTTAGATTATCTGGTATATTTAGGAGCGTATACGTAGCCTTAAGTTTTCCAGCTAACCTAGCAACCAAACTATTGGCTTGGTGGATCATTTCATGACCTAGACTACCTCTAGCTGGTACAATCATCAATTCCTTATCGCTAAGATCTATGTCTCTAAGCTCATTGACCATATAGCTTACAGTTCTCCCACCCGCGAGAGCGACGACCATGTTATTAGTCATATATTTGAGTAGCACTTCTGATGCACTTTTACCAATTTTAGACTTTGTATCCTCATTAACATCAAGATCGCCAGATACAATAATGACCTCTGGGCAACCTAGAATCTCTTTTATTCTAGTTTCCATAGAATTAAGGCCATCAATCTGCTTCATGAAAAACTTAAGTTCTTCTATAAGCTTATGACCTGTTTCTGTCAACTCAACGCCCATGATGCTTTTATTGATTAAAGTTTCGTTTGTTAAAAACGCCACTTCGTTTCTTATTATTTTTTCAGATATACCAAGTTTTTCAGAAAGCCCTCTTCGCCCAATAGGTGAAAACAATTGAACACCTCTTAGTATCTGGTAGCGTCTTTCTAGAATGGTCATCTCTTTAGGTATCAATCTTTGTAATGCCTGTATGAATTCTAGCATCAAAACGCCCCTTCAGAATCAGTTGGACCCCTATGGTCCATGCATTCTTTTTTAGTCCCATCACTCTTTATATTATAACTGTTTATCATATAAATACAAGTGTTTTAAGCCTTAAATCATGCTTTTTCTTAAAAAATCTTTTCGTTTCATGAAAAAAGATAAAAAAAGAGGCACCATATTCAGCGCCCTTTAAACTTCAATTACATAATTTCATCTTTAGCATATTGAGCTATATTTAATGCATGATCCGAAATTCGTTCTAAATTATTAATGACATCTAAAAACACAACACCTGCTGTGGTTTGACAAACGCCAGCTGCTAAACGCCGTATATGCTTCTCTCGATATTCTTCTTCAAGTGTATCAACAAGCTCTTCATTTTGCTCAACACGCTTAACTGCATCAAGAACCATATCTTTTCTAGCTATAAGCGCATCCACAATCGTACTAATGGTAACTGCTGATAATTTTTCGAATTCATCAACAGCTATCTGACTAAATGACAAATTATTGGCGCTACAATACTGGGCTAACTCAGCAATATTTTCTGCATGGTCGCCTATACGCTCTATATCGTTAGCAGTATGGAATAGATTGTTGATGGTTATAATCTGCTCCTCGCTTAACGAGGTATTACTTATTTTAATCAAATAATCGATAATCATACGTTCAAGTGCATTAAGTTCCCTTTCTCTATCTAGTACTGTTTCTGCTATTATGGTATCTTTTTCCAAATAAGCTATTGTACTTAATTCCACACTTTTAAGAGCAAATTCTCCCATGTGAATGACCTCTTTTATTGCATTTTCTACTGCAAATTGAGGTGTCTCCAAGATACGATCATCCAAATGTCTGAGGGTGACACTTGTTTCTGTTAAAACTTCTATATCTTCACCTGGAATAATTTTCTTAGACACTTTAACTAAGAGATTAGCAAATGGGAATAGTAATATTGTGTTTCCTACATTAAATATAGTATGAAAAATACTAATCTGTACCGGATTAACTAAGGATTCTCCAAACTTAACCATGAATACCTTAAACATCAACACTGTTCCAATGGCAAACACCGCTGTCCCAATTACATTAAACAACAAATGAATAATAGCAGCTCTTTTTGCGGTTTTACCAGCATTCACACTCGATAATAGAGCTGTCGCACAAGTACCAATATTCTGACCAAGTACGATATAAACGGCTGCATTCCATGGCACTAAACCATTTCTAGCAATTGTTTGTAAAATACCAACTGAAGCCGAACTCGATTGAATTACTGCCGTTACAATAGCACCTGCTAGAATACCAAATAGTGGATTGCTGCCTAGCATCAAGAATGCATTTTTAAACGCTTCTGCTTCACTAAATGGATCGATTGCCTCTTTCATGAATTCAAGCCCGATAAATAGCATACCAAATCCAACAAGTATTTCAGCAACTATTGCATTTTTCTTAGACTTCAAGAAAAAGAGCATAATCGCACCAATACCAATGGCTAATGGTGCGATTTGAGACGGTTTTAATACTTTAAACCACTCTGAACTTGATACAATCCAAGAAGTGATGGTTGTCCCAATATTTGCGCCCATGATAACGCCAACTGCTTGATTCAAAGTAAGCAAGGACGCATTAACAAAACCTACGACCATTACCGATGTCGCTGAACTGCTCTGAACAACTGCCGTAATCGTAGCACCCACACCTACCGCTTTTAATCGATTGCTAGTTGCACTATCTAGCATGTTTTTCATCTTACCGCCTGTCGACTTTTGCAAACCATCTGACATGACATGCATCCCATAAAGGAACATACCAAATCCACCAAAAAATTTAAAGCCGAGCAGCAATATCTCTAAAAACGACAGTCCTTCCATTCGCTATCCTCCAAGAATTTATTAAACACCACTTAGTTTGGCGTTTCTATTTGACATATATGCCAACTAATCTTACCATAGAATTAATGGCAGAAACAAGTATTAATTAAACATTTATTGCATTTATGTTTCTTGCCTTAACTTTATATGATAAAATGAACATACTCAATAATTTTGGAAAGAAGGCATCTGATGATATTAAGTGATTTTCACCTACATAGCTCTTTTTCAGGCGACTGCGAATCACCTATGGAAGAAGTCATAATAGCAGCAATCGAAAAAAACATTAAATACCTGTGCTTCACAGAACACCATGATCTTGAATTCCCTGAGTGCGGTATTGATTTTGAACTTGATATACCCGCTTATTATACGTATATCACCAATATGAAAGAAAAATACAAGGATCAAATTACCATACTTATGGGTATTGAAATTGGTATGCAACAGCATTTGTATGACCAATTAGACCAACTAATAAAAAATTATCCCTTTGACTTCATATTAGCGTCCAATCATTTGGGGCAAGGTGTTGATCCTTATCAACCTGAGTATTTTAATAATGTTTCAAAAAAAGAAGCTTTTACAATCTACTTTAAAGATATCTTGTTTAATGTAAAGTATTATGATAATTTTGATAGTTATGGCCATCTTGATTATGTCATGCGTTATTACCCACATGGCGACAAGATGTACGAATATCAGGATTACAAAGTCATTCTAGACCAAATCCTTACGTACATTATAGATAAAGGTAAATG
>JAQICP010000435.1 GCA_027858555.1 Vallitaleaceae bacterium | reverse complement strand
AAACCGCTAAATTTATTTAGCGGTTTTTTATGTTCTTTATACTATTTAAGCCATTTTTCTAGGTTTTCTTTGACAAATAAATCATCATTTAATTGAGGATACATCTTATAAACACGATCAATTTCTTCGCTTTGACCATTTGATAAACATTCTTGATCAGATAGACACAGAATGTTTTCCATTAATCCGTGTCTTTTAAGTACTTCGTGAATACCAGAAATACAACCTTTATATTGATTTTGCGGATCAAAGAAAGCAGCATTAGTATCTGTCACTTGTATATTAGTGGTTAACCATGCAGGATCGAAGTTTTCTTCATTTTTGCGTTGTATTTTTATTGCATCATATAGTTCAACTGCTTTTTTAGTCCAGATTGCCCAATGTCCTAATAAGCCACCGACAATTTGTTTTTCAACCATTCTACCGTTAATGTTGAAACGATATTTAGTAAATAAATCTATAACAATATTGTCATCATTTCCAGTATAGATAGCAATTTTATCTTTTCTTGAAGAAGAACATACAGCTCTTACTACATCAAGTGTTTGATATCGATTAAAAGGAGCTGTTTTAATTGCTAAAACGTTGGTTATCTCAGAAAACTGTTTCCAAAAATCAAAACTTAATATTCTTCCACCAGCTGCTGGTTGTAAATAGAAACCAAATACAGGAATTATTTTTGCTACCTCACGTGTGCGGTCTAATAGTTGTTTTTCTGTTAAGTTACCTAAACCACCCATACTTAAAAGTACTAAATCATAATGCAAATCGCAGGCGATTTTTGCTTCTGCTACGGCTTGATTAATATCTCCACATACTCCAGCTATTTTTAGAAAAGGTCGATTTAATCCTTTTTGATCAATGGTTTCACTTGCTAGTTCCAAAACTGGTTTGTATAAGTTGTATTTTGGGTCTCTTATTTCAAATTGAGTTGAGTGAACACCTATAGCAATTCCACCAGCACCTGCATCCATATAATATCTGGTTAATGCTTGCTGATATTTTTCATTTAATTTTTTTTCAGCAGTTAATGCGAGTGGATGTGCAGGAATGGCACAACCATCTAATAAAAACTCTCTTTTTTTTACGCCTAATTTTGTAGCCATTAGAATTTACCTTGTCTTTCTTGGAAATGAGTTGGTTTGTCTAACATTTTTCCATTATTTATAACCCAATCTGCAGTCATTTTGATCATATCATCTAAGGATGTTTGGTTTTCACCGAATAATTTTTCACTTTTACTGGAGTTACTTATTAGACACATATCATTTTCAATACCTGTAAAACTAGGTTCTACATCGAATATTTTGCCAAATGCTTTTGCTACATCTTTAATTCGAATGGTAGTAATTCCTGTAACATTTAATGTTTCTATAGGATAATGACAGTGAAGCAAACTTCTAATTGCTGTCTCATTAGCATCACCTTGCCATATTACATTTGCGTATGATGAAGTGATATCTAATGGTTTTTTATTGTATATTGTTTTTGCTATTTCAAGTAGTACTCCATATCGTAAATCAATTGCATAGTTTAATCTATATAGTAGCATAGGTGTTTTATATCGGTTACAGAAATATTTAAAAACATTTTCTCGACCTAAACAACTTTGCGCATAGATACCAACTGGTCCAGTTGGGTCGGTTTCCTTGCATCCCCCATCTTTGACGGGAACAAAAGGATATACATTCCCTGTAGAGAAAACAACAGTGTTACTATTTTTAAATTTCTCAGCTACACGTCCGGGTAAATAGGCATTCATGGCCCAAGTTAGGGATTGATCATCGCTAGTTCCAAATTTTCTACCAACCATATATATCACGTTCTTTACTTCAGGAAGGGCTTGTAACTGCTCATCCTCTAGTAAATCAGCTTTTATAACCTCTATACCGTATGAGGCTAAATCATCTGCGTGTGATTGATTTGAAAAACGAGAAACTGCATATAACTTTTGAGATAATTTAGCTTCTTTAATTGCATTAATAGCTAGCTTACATAGAGT
>JAQICP010000362.1 GCA_027858555.1 Vallitaleaceae bacterium | reverse complement strand
GACCATGGGTCTCAAGATTACATTCATCCATAACAAGCATACCCAATTCGTCACATAGGTCATAAAAGAATTCCTGATTGGGATAATGGGATGTTCTGATTGCGTTTACATTTAATTGTTTTAGTAATAGGATATCTGCCTTAGTTTGTTCATAAGTGACTGCGTGACCTTTTTTTGGATGACATTCATGACGGTTGACGCCCTTGATTAAAAGTGGGTGTCCATTAAGGAGCAGTTGACTGTCTTCTATTTTTATCTCTCTAAAACCATAGGAGAAACTTCTAACATCTATACATGTGTGGTGATGATACAGACTCACCTTAATCGTATATAAGTATGGGTCCTCATGACTCCAAAGGATTGGATGATCTATCATAATATCCTGTATGCTTTTTGCTGCATCTGTACCATCTGACTTTTGAACATACTGCTTTTTTGTTTCAGAAATTATCGAGTTATTCTTGTCTATCAATTGAACGGATATATATAACATATCATCTGATGTGTCACTTGATATGTTGTTAGATGTGCTACCTGATATGTCGCTTGATATGTCGCCTGATTTTTCGCCTGATTCTTCCTCTGATATGTCCTTTAATATTTCACCAGACAAAATGATAGTTGTATGCAAGGTCGCTTTAGTAAAATTCTCACTAAAATCCGCGTAGCAATAGATGCCAAAACACTCAATGCTGGGTCTTGTTATGATGGCTACTTCTCTATGAATGCCTGCTAAACGCCACATGTCTTGATCTTCAAGATAACTGCCAGTGCACCACTTATATACTTCTACAGCTATGTAATTTTCACCTTCAGCTATTATGGATGTGATATCGAATTCAGCAGGGGTCATTGAACCTTCCGAGTACCCTACATACTGGCCATTAAGCCAACAATTGAACGCACCATTTACGCCTGAAAAATTCAGATATACATGATTTTCAAAATTATATTTGTGATAGGTAAATGTTTTTATATAATTTCCGCTTGGGTTGTTTTCATTGTCTATTTTAGGAATATCTTTTAAGTTGAAGGCATATGGATATCTGATATTGGTATATATGGGCGTACCATAGCCCTCAATCTCCCACTCACTTGGGACAACAATCGTATCCCACATAGAGGCATCATAGTCAGCTTTATAATAATCAAGAGGTGCCTTACTATCATTTTCAGAAAATCTAAAGAGCCATTCACCATTCAAAGAGATAAAATGATCATTGTTTTTTTTAGTTGGAAATGGCATGTAGTTTGTATGTGGTGGCATTTTATTCACACCAATTATATCAATCTGATCCCTATACCTTCTAAGGGTTTTAAGATCTATTGGATATTTTAGCAGTTTCTCCTCTGAATACGCCATCAGACTATTCAATGGATTATCCACCGGATTCTTCATGGGACTTTTCACCTGACGCTTCATTTGCTTTTTCATAGTACTATCCATACTGCTCCTTTAAATATCGATTGCGCTTATTTTAGGGTTGTGGTAATTACTAAGTTGCTTTGGTGATTTTGATTGTTTAGTTGATTTTGTTGTACTCGTTGTTTAATTTAGAGAGGGTTACACGTGTTACCCTTACATAAGTATACCTATATTTCAGGTAAATGTAAATACAGAAAATAACTTTCTATATGAAATAATACTTAAGAGTCGCCTTATTAGAACGCCTGATACTTTCAAGACCCTAGTTTATATGCAAGTAAGCGTCAACTAATAGGGTGTGTATCCGCAAATCATAGCGCAAAAAAAGACCCGACATGGTAACTCACGGGTCTTAATCACTTGGTTCACTATTTTTTATACAATTAGTTTCACACATTTTTTCCAAACAATCTTTCTACTACTAATAATTATCAATCTAAATACTTGTGAACTTTCTAACCAAACTTTCTAGCTAAACATTCAAGCAATTTTACTTGCTACTATCAATCTTTCATGGATTCTAACATCTCACCTTTAAAATCCTTATACCGACCAGCATCAATGGCAACTCTGATTTCTTCCATCAATTTATTATAGAAATGTAAGTTGTGCATAACCGCAAGTCTTAACCCTAACATTTCTTTAGCTTTTAAAAGATGTCTAATATAAGCTCTTGAATAATGGGTGCAAGTTGGACAAGTGCAACCCTCCTCTATTGGACGACTATCTAATTGAAACTTGGCATTTAGGAGATTCAGCTTGCCAGTGTGTGTGTATAGATGGCCGTGTCTTCCATTCCTGCTTGGGTAAACACAATCAAAGAAATCAACACCTCTATCAACTGCTTCTAGTAGATTGCTAGGCGTACCAACACCCATGAGATAGGTCGGCTTGTTTTGAGGCAGATGTGGCACAACAGCATCTAATGTGTCATACATGTCTGAGTGACTTTCTCCAACAGCAAGCCCGCCGATGGCATACCCGTCTAGATCCATTTTACTGATGGTTTTGGCATGTTCAATTCTTATGTCTTTATAAGTGCCTCCTTGATTGATACCAAAGAGCATCTGCTTTTGATTAATCGTATCTTCGAGGCCATTAAGTCGATCAAGTTCATCTTTACATCGTTCCAACCATCTAGTGGTCCGATCCACTGAATCCTGCATATAATCCCTTGTAGCAGGATGCGGCGGGCATTCATCAAAAGCCATGGCGATTGTTGAGGCTAGATTAGATTGAATCTGCATACTCTCCTCAGGTCCCATGAATATTTTCTTGCCATCTATGTGAGAAGAAAAATGTACGCCTTCTTCTTTAATTCTTCGAAGCTTTGCCAATGAAAAAACTTGAAACCCGCCAGAATCCGTTAAGATAGGTCTATCCCATACCATGAATTCATGTAAGCCGCCTAACTGTCTTATCACATCATCACCGGGTCTTACATGAAGATGGTAAGTATTAGATAATTGTACCTGACAACCCAACGTCTTTAAGTCTTCAGTTGATACGGCACCTTTAATAGCTGCAACGGTTCCCACATTCATAAATACCGGTGATTGAATGGTACCATGAACTGTGGTAAATTCACCTCTTTTTGCTAAACCATCTGTTTTTAATAATTTATACATTTATTCACCTTTTCTAAAAACCAATCATAAAAACATTGTAGAAAGTCTTTAACAACGCCTTTCACTACATCTTGTACAACGTCATATTCTATATCTCTTGTGCTAGCTTAATATTGCGTAAGCTTCCCTAATGATTAGTTTAATACCTTTTCTGCTATGAATTATAACATATTCCACTAATTAGTAAACCTATTCATGAGAACTTCTTTCAACTTGAACCAAATCAATTGACTTGCTTTATCACATTAAATTGATTATAATATCCCTATTACTTAAAAACATATACCACAATTTATATAGAGAGAGGATGATATCATGCCAGGTTCAATATACGGAAATCATTTTAGAATATCAACATGGGGGGAATCCCATGGCAAGGGTATGGGGGTTGTCATAGACGGATGTCCTGCGGGACTAGAACTCAGTGAAGCTGACATACAGCCAGACCTTGATAAACGAAAGCCTGGTCAGTCTCCATTTTCAACACCAAGAAAAGAA
>JAQICP010000326.1 GCA_027858555.1 Vallitaleaceae bacterium | reverse complement strand
GCTATAGAGGGTACTTCAGTTACTTTAAGTGGTCTTCCAAGTGGTGTTAATCAGGATAACATGACTTTAACGAATGGTGATAAAACACTTAATATTGCTCTATCGGGTAACAGTGAAGCGGATTATGATGCGAATCCTACTATAACGCTAAAGATGTCCTCAGACGTTATAGAGGCTATATTATCAGATCCTGTATTACCATATATATATAAGGACTTTAATTTAATAGCAATAATTGAACCGGAGCTTGGGGCACCAAGTGGTATTACATATAGTTTTGATGGCGATGACGATGGTCTACATGCAGGTGAATTAGTTGGTGTGGATAGTTCCATGGCGTTTAGTCTTGATGGTGGCACCGTATTCATGACATGTACGGAAGATGA
This sequence comes from Vallitaleaceae bacterium, assembly GCA_027858555.1. GTDB lineage: Bacteria > Bacillota > Clostridia > Lachnospirales > Vallitaleaceae > JAQICP01. Next base: position 3,007 of record JAQICP010000326.1, on the reverse strand, counting down.
CATGTTATTATCAGACAATCAGATCAGTAGTATCAGTGAGACCAATGATATTAAGATTAGAACAAAGGCTACACTTAGAGAGCCTGCATCAGGTATCTTTACTATTGATATCTCAGGACAATCTGCTCCAGGGGTAACTAGAGATGATACTAGCAATACCATTAGTGGCATAACAGAGACAATGGTATATAGCATCGATGGCGGCACAACTTGGACTCTATATTCTGGCACATTGCCTGACCTAACAGGGACCATTACGGTGAAAGTGCGTTTTCCAGCCCATGGTTTGTATCAGGTAAGTCCAGCAACTTCTCTAAGTTTTACAGTACCAGCGCCACCACCACCAACGCCACCAAGCGGCGGAGGCGGCGGCGCACTACCACCTATGCCACCAGTCATTGCAGAACCTGTTATAGGAACTGAGGTTTCTCTGGGGGTACTAACCACTGGTTTAGAAGAAGTTAAAGTTACAGTGGAGGCTGGTAAAGAAGATGAGCCTGTTGTATTTAGCCAAGATGTTCTGAGTCGTATGAATGATAGAGGCGTAGCTGTTCTTATAACGCAAGCTAACCTCTCCCTTAGATTCCCAGCGGGTGCCATAGACCCTAAAGTGATTGCTAGGGCAGGTGCTGGTGCTGACTTACAACTTAAGATGGGCGCTGTCAGTGCAAGTGCAGTAAGAGACCAATTAAATCAGGCCAAAAGTAATGATGGCTTAGGACTCTTTAGTATAGCGGGCTTAGTCTTTGAATTTAACGCTCAGCTTGTTAGTGAGACAAAAACCACCATCATAACTGAATTTAAAAAGAACATAGACATAACGATTTCTTTGAAAAATGCAGATTTATCTAGTGTAGATGTTGATAAATTAGGGGTTTATTGGTTTAATGAGACAACGAAGACTTGGGATTATATAGGTGGCAATTATGACCCAGTAAGCAAGACGATGACTTTTTCCACAGGACATTTCAGCATCTATTCAGTACTTGAATATATAAAAACCTTTGATGATATCACCACCCATTGGGCGAAAGATTCTATTGAAGTCATGGCATCCAGACATATTATCAATGGCAGAAGCGCTAGCATTTTTGATCCAGATGCAATTATTACAAGGGCTGAATTTACAGCATTAGTTATCAGAACGTTGGCTATTACAGCTGATGATATGCCTGCGGTGAACCAGGCACCTCTAGTGGATATCCTATTAGGAAAATGGTATTCTGCGGAGTTAGGCTTAGCAGCTAGTGTCGGTATTTTACCAGAAGATATGAGGGTGACTTTTAATCCTGACATGACATTATCCCGAGCATACATGGCGGTTATAATTGCCAATGGCCTAGCCCTGAGAAAGAATCTTACAATAGAAGACGGTACCATTGATTCTGATGCCTTACTGAGATTCACTGATTTAGAGGGACTCAGTGATGAATCTATAAGTGCCATACAGTTTACTGTACAGGAAGGTCTACTAAACGGCAGATCAGAGACTGAATTTGCGCCACAAGGCAACTTATCTCGTGCTGAAGCGGCAACTGTTATTAAGCGGTTACTTGAAAAGATATAGCCTAGTAAGTATATCGTATATGATCCTAAGTAAATAGACGATTCGGTCGAATCAGGTGATTAGTTATCTTACTGATGAATCAAAAAGTAGTTGACTAATCTGACTAAAAGGTGTAATATAGGACCATAGCACTACTGAGTATGTCATACGCACGACATAAGCATGACACAAAAAAGGCAAACCATACGAAAGTGTGGGACGCAAAACATGAAGTCTAAGGTATATGAAGATATACTATGATGGTTCGGTCGCTGTGGATTAACATTCACAGCTTTTTCGCGTCAGTAGGAAAGTGCTTCATAGGCACTTTCCATGAGAACAATTTCACTTTGTGAAAACGTGTACTGGTTGTACACTTTGTTCTGATCCAGATGAGGGTCTGGTGGATTAGAGCGTATGGCAGTGCATAGCAGTGCAGAAAGATATAATAGTATTCGACGGGAGCTTGGTGGCAATAAGTACCGTGGACAAAAAAATGTAAAATGTATAGGATTCATATGTAATAGTTGTTATATGAAGGAGTAGTTGTTGAGGAACTACTCCTTTTTGCTGCGCGCTTATAAGTTCATCTATCCCTTCATCACGATATTTGCTATACTGTTAGTTAGATTGTTCGATATTGTTGTATGCGTTCAATTCATGGGTTATTATAGTTCGGGACTTAGATACATTGTTCAAGATAGTTACATAAGCTAGACACATAAAAAGGATGGATTGATATGAAAATTAGTAGAACACGCATAATTAGAGTGTTTAATTTAATACCGTTGATTTTAGGATTAGGGCTGATCCCTTTGATGGTGCAAGTCAGAAAGATTACGACTTTGCCTATTGAAAGAATTGCATGGAGAGACATTGATTGGTATGTGGATTTCTTTGCACGAAGTAAGTTTGAAGTGCTATTACTTGCAGCTATCATAGCCGCGGTTTTATCCCTATATCATATGAGAACACATACAGATCAAGTCCTATACAAATACTACATGCTATTGTTTGCTTTCATGGTGCTAGTTGTAATCTCAACTTTAAGTGAGCGGTATATACCTTATCTTGGGCAGAACTTTTCTGCGGTTTCCTATAATGTGGATTATGTCATGACAGAAACTAGTTGGAATATTGGGTTTTGGGGCTTTCCTGAGCGATACGAAGGCCTCCTGGCGATGGTCAGTTATTTCGCATTGTTCATACTAAGCATTAAGGTACTTAGAGAAGAAATCGACTATAAGATATTGGTGATTGTGATGGCTATTTCATCAGCGATCATTGGCCTCATTGGCTTGACACAGTTTGTAGGCATGGATTTATTTAGAACTGACTTTGGTAGATTTTTAATCAGATTGACCGGTAGGGATGTGGACATTTCAGCTACTGAATATACGGTTAAAGACAAGGTCATCTATAGTACTTTATATAATCCAAATTATGTGGGAAGTTATATAT
>JAQICP010000293.1 GCA_027858555.1 Vallitaleaceae bacterium | reverse complement strand
GGTGGCATGACAGGTAGTGGCGGTGATGCAAATGTTAGTTTGAACGCACTAGGTTTCGGACTAGAACAATACTTAATGCTAATCGTGATTATGATTACATTGGTTGGTATCTATGTTGGTATTGTTTCACTGATATCCGTTAAGGCTAAGTCAATTAAGGAAGCCGGTACCTATGTGGCACCTATATATATGATCGTTATGATGGCAGCTTTTAGTACCATGTTCAGTCGTGGGGATATAGCGATGTATAAATTCATGATTCCGATCTATGGTAGTATTTCAGCAATCAAGGAGTTATTCAACCTTGAATTATCCATGCAGGAATTCTTGACAGCTTCAGGTATGGCGTTAGTTGTAACTGGTATATTGGTATATTTCATAACTAGAGCTTTCAATAACGAAAGAGTTATGTTTAACACCTAGAGGCACATATAGTAACTTGAAGGAACTGTAAATCAGGATTAGTTATAAATGTGTGGAGGTATGGTATGGACAGTGGTGTGAGCTGGGCAGATATCAATAATCAAGTAGATAGGCTAGTAGAGCAACTAGATAAAAAAGCAGCTAGGCGTTATAGGATCGACTTGATAAAAAGAATGGCTATTCGCATGGAAGAATTCGAACTAGCTAATTGTGAAATATGTGTTAGCAATCAACTGATTTTAGTGGGCTTAATTGGGTCCATTCAACAATTAAAGGAAACTGGTGGCAAGTATGACTCGGTGCAGCGTAAAGCCATCGTGACCATGACGGAGCATTTAAAGAATGAACATAAGCTTGTTGAAAAAGATTTCTATACGAGCCAGTACATGGCAATTGGCATAGCCCTAGGTGCAGGCATTGGCGTGGCGCTTGGGGCTGGTGTTGATAATCTGGCTGCTTTCATAGGTGTTGGGACAGCCCTAGGAGCAGGTGTTGGCGTGGCAGTAGGTGCTGGTGCGGATGCAAAAGCAGTGAAAGAGGGCAGGACCATATAGCATCAACAACATACGAATAGCAGTTAATGTACAAAAATAAAACTTGTACAAAATCAAGCTATAGGCATATAGATTGAATGTGTACAAGTTTAGGTGGATAAAAAACATATTAAGGGCTAAATAATATATTTAGTATCACTTATTTACTACGTCCTTATAATAACGTTAGTATGTGAATTTTGTATGAAAACCAGCGAACTTATTTGTGAAATATCACAAATAAGTTCGTTTTATTAAGATCAGACAAAGTTTTATAATAAAAGCATATCAAGACAACTTAGTATGGCGCACTTGGTTAGCAAAAAAAGCTACTATCAATTAACTAGAATAATCCTACTCGAGATGGTACAATATTAGAAGACTGATAATCAGGAGAAAGCGACCATGAATAGTAAGAAATCAATTCAAGACTATACGTTCAGTGAAATATTCGACTTAGTAGAAATTCAAAAATTACAGGATATGTTTTCGCTTGCTACGGGTGTAGCTACTATTATTACTGAACCAAGTGGTACCCCTATCACTAAACCCAGTGGATTTTGTGGCTTTTGTATGAATGTTGTTAGAGAAACAGAAAAAGGTTTGAAAAATTGTATGTACTCAGATTCTGTTATTGGAAGTCCGTTTGAAGATGGACCAAGAATCCAAAGGTGCCTAAGTGGGGGCTTACTTGATGGCGGCATAAGTATTATAGTTGAAGGAAAACATGTGGCTAATTGGTTGTTGGGTCAAGTTATTGATGATGAAATAGCGATAGAAAACATATTGCCCTATGCAAAGGAAATTGGTGCAGACCAAACGATTTTTATAGATGAATTACAAAAAGTGAAACGTATGTCACGTGAGCAATTTGCTAATATATGTAGTTTATTAGAATTATATGTACAGCAATTATCAAAATATGCTATTCATAATGTCGCATTAACAAAAGAGATCTATCAAAAAAATCTAGATGAAATTGTATTAGTAGAATTACATAATGATAAGTTAAAAGAAATGAATACGCAACTAGAAGAAATGAATTCAGAACTTGAAGAATTAAATGCAGAAACTGAGGAAACCAATGCCCTTCTTGAAGAAGAGGTTAGTGAACGGAAAAAAGCAGAAGTGACTATCAGGGAGCTTAATCAAGGTTTAGAAAAACAGGTATTAGAACGCACATTTCAATTAGAAGAGTTGAACGCGGTATTAGAAGAAGAAATTGCTGAACGCATAAAATCTGAAGAGCTAGTTATACAAGAAATTAACTTTACGAAGGCTATATTTGAGAGTATTCCAGGTATGTTATATGTTTATAATGCTGAAGGAAGATTAGTAAGGTGGAACAAGCAACATGAAGAGATGACAGGTTACTGTGCAGAAGAATTAGCTGGTATGGCTTTAGCTGATTGGTACACCAGTGATGAATACATAAGAGTAGCGGCAGCGGTAGAGGATGTCTTTAGAAATGGGCATGGTGGCGTTGAAGCCACACTTAATATAAAAAATGGCAAAAAGTTATATGTTAGAATGACAGGTATTCCACTTGATTATAATGGTCAAACATATTTCACAGGTGTTGGAATCGATATAGCGGAAGAAAAACAGAGCCAAAAAATGTTGATAGATAGTGATGCAAGACACAAAGAAATGATAGCTAATATTTCAGATGTCATTGCTGTTATCGATAACGATGGCATCAATCAATACAAAAGCCCTAACGTAACAAAATGGTTTGGCTGGCGTTGTGATGAACTTGTAGGTCATAGTTATATAAAGACAGCTCATATAGAGGACCAGGCATATATTAAAGAAGTGTTCAGACGAATACTTCTGAAAGATGACAATGTGGAGACAGTTGAATATAGATATCTATGTAAAGATGGCAGTTATAAGAATATTAAGTTAACAGCTATCAATCTAGTACATAATAAACTCATTAATGGTATCTTGGTTAATTACCATGATA
>JAQICP010000091.1 GCA_027858555.1 Vallitaleaceae bacterium | reverse complement strand
GGTGATAAAATCTCCCGGTTCTGCTTCCAACACCTTAGTGTCTGCCCATTCTACCGGCACATCTTTAATAAATTGAAAAGCATCCATGTGCGCCTTATAGTGTTCAATGACATCAGATGCCATTTGCAAAGGACTGTACATCGTCACATATAAAGCCAATTGATTAGCAATGGTAGCATTCACATGTGAGTGATTATTAGGATTCATCTTTGTTAGATCCATCTCAAAAATACCGGGTGTATAATCCATTGGTCCACCAAGTAATCGAGTAAATGGTAAAATTGTCGTATGATCTGGATGACTACCACCAAAAGCCTGATACTCGGTTCCTCGTGCAGACTCATTACCAATAAGGTTAGGATAAGTACGACACAAACCAGTAGGACGCACAGCTTCGTGAGCATTAACCATTATTTTATAATCGGCAGCTTTCTTCACAGCATAGAGATAATGATTGACCATCCATTGACTATAATGATGTTCACCGCGAGGTAAAATATCACCCACATAACCACTTTTCACAGCATTATAACCATTATCTACCATAAATTGATAAGCCTTATCCATATGTCGTTCATAATTACGGACAGAACTAGACGTTTCATGATGCATCATCAGTTTCACGCCTTTAGACGCAGCATAGGTATTCAGCATCTTCACATCAAAATCCGGATAAGGTGTCACAAAATCAAACACATAATCTTTTGATTTTCCAACCCAATACTCACAGCCTACATTCCAACCTTCAACCAATACCTGATCGAAACCCTTTGCTGCAGCAAAATCAATATATTCTTTAACATGAGAATTATTTGCAGCATGACGACCATTAGGTTTTAAGGCGTTAAAATCAGTTACACCTAATTTTACACTAGGCACATCAGCATAAGACCAAGAACTTCTACCAGTAATCATCTCCCACCATACACCAATATACTTAACAGGCTTTATCCACTCTGTATCGTCATAAGCACAAGAGTCATTCAGATTCAAAGTCATATTAGACATTAATATATCAGCCGCCTTATCAGCAACAATAACCGTACGCCAAGGCGTAGAACGAGGGGTTTGCATATACCCTTTTTTTCCTTGAGCATCAGGTGTTAGATGTGAAGTAAACACGAATGATTTATCGTCTAAATCTAGATTCATAGCTGCATAATCAACTAAAGCCGCTTCATGAAGATTGATATAAATCCCCTCATCACTAAGCATCATTAGCGCTGTTTGCACACCTGTTTCCGAAAACTTTTCTTGAGAAGCTGTACCAGAAATAGAAGGCAATAAACCTCTTATATCGGACAACTTAGACTTGGTATAATCATACTCCGAAGTGCCATAATTACCCGGGATCCACCAAGTCGTATGATCACCCGCCATAGCAAATTCAGTATGCTCTTCTTTTATAACAAAATAATGAAGATTCTCCTGTTCAGGAAATTCATATCTAACACCTAAGCCATCATTAAACAAACGAAAACGGAGTTGCATAATATACCCTGTCTCTTTTTGTTTCAGAGTCACAAGCATTTCATTGTAATGGTTTCTAATGTTCTGCCATTCGCCCCAAACGGGTTCCCAGGTCTCATCAAAAGTAGAACGTTCAACCTTACCATCTAAGACAAAAGAGGTCAATAACTGTCCGTCATATATATCAAATCCTAAACGAGATGTTTTTACAATTGGTTTCTCATTATAAGTCAACGCATACATCAGTGCCCCCTTATCTAAAATAAAAGACATAGAAAACTTACCATCGGGTGAGGTAAAATCTGCATTTGTCATTTCATTAGAAGTCATAACACTACAATATCCAGTAAGTAGTATTAAAAACATCAAAAAATAGTTTATCTTTTTCATCATTATATTTTAATTAAACAAATTGAAGTTGTTTAAAGTTGTCTATAAAATGCTTATTCCCCTCGCTCACCCTTTAATTCCCTAAAGAGAATCCTGCGCTGTGAGCAGAATCCCCTTTAGGGGTTTGGGGTGAGCGTAAAGAAACAATTTGGACTTTAAACAACTTCATTTATATCTTGATTATTTTATGAACAGTTCTTAGATTGTCTCCATTAACTTCCACAATAAAGATGCCTGAAGCAAGTGAAGAAATATCGATTTTTTGGTCACCATTTTCTATTATCTTAACACATTCCCCCGCTAAGTTTAGTATTTTGACATTAACTAATTGATCTTTCGTATCAATAATTAGAAATCCATCTGCCGGGCTAGGATATACC
>JAQICP010000259.1 GCA_027858555.1 Vallitaleaceae bacterium | reverse complement strand
GTATTAAAAGCTGATTACATCATAGCTGCTTGTGATGACTTGATCGCTAATTATGATTCTAAGCACTCCCCAATTAAGGCCATCCAAGGTGGCGCTGGCACTTCAACCAATATGAATGTGAATGAAGTCATTGCAAACCGAGCTAATCAGTTAGCCGGTAAAATGCCAGGCGACTATGATTTCATAGATCCCCTGATTCATGTGAACAAGTCTCAGTCTACTAATGATGTCTACCCTACCGCACTTCGTATCGCTACGATTTTGTTGCTTAGAAAAACCAGTGAAGCCTTCGCTCGTCTACAAGAATCCTTACAGGCTAAGGAACAAGCATATGCTGATATTATTAAACTTGGTAGAACCCATTTAATGGACGCACTACCGATTATGCTAGGTCAAGAATTTGGTGCTTACGCTCAGGCAATTGCCAGAGACCGTTGGCGACTGTATAAAGTTGAAGAAAGACTTCGTCAGATCAATCTAGGTGGTACAGGTGTGGGCACTGGCATCAATGCAGAAAATGCTTACATCTTTGCCATAACCGATATCATTAGAGACCTGACAGGCATCGGTTTGGCCCGCGCGGAATTTCCTGTCGATTTGACTCAGAATCAAGATGTATTTGTTGAAGTGTCTGGTCTGATTAAGTCCTCAGCTGTCAATCTCATGAAGATCAGCAATGATCTGCGTCTCATGAATTCAGGACCAAAGGGTGGACTTTCCGAAATAACCTTAAAACCCTTACAAGCGGGCTCTTCTATCATGCCAGGCAAAGTGAATCCGATTATCCCAGAGATGGTAGGAAGTGCTTGCATCAAAGTACTGGCACTTGATCATGCCATTACCATGGCAGCAACCATGGGTCAGCTGGAACTGAATGCATTTGTACCAACCATAGCTGAATCCATACTGGAATCTCTAGAGATTGTGCTTGCAACCGTCACAATATTTAAAGAAAAGTGTATAGATGTCCTAACAGCCAATGAAGCTAGATGCCTTGAGTTACTTGAAAGCTCAAGCGTCCTTATAACTGCACTTTCAGAACACATCGGCTATGAAAAGTCATCTGAAGTTGCTAATATAGCACTATTAACTAATCAGACAATCAGGCAAGTCGTTTTAGAGATGAACTTAATACCAGAAGAACAATTGAACCGCATACTCAACCCCTACGCGGTCACTAAACCAGGTATCCCTGGTAAGTAAAGGAAGTATAATATGAATCAAACACCTCGAGGTAATCGTATACATATCGCTCTATTTGGCAAAAGAAACGCTGGTAAATCCAGTGTTATCAATGGTTTAACAAATCAATCTCTTTCTGTAGTATCAGACGTGAAAGGCACTACCACTGACCCGGTTTATAAGGCAATGGAACTGCTGCCCATCGGACCTGTTGTCCTCATTGATACAGCTGGTCTAGATGATGCAGGCACACTTGGCGACTTGCGTGTTAAAAAGACCATAGAGGTCCTTAATAAAACCGATTTGGCACTGCTGGTAATCGATGCCACTGAAGGTGTCAGTCATTTTGATATAGAACTAGTCCGTACAATAAAAGATAAAAAAATACCCGTTTTAGGTATTCTTAATAAAATAGATCTGCAAACTATCACTGATGCACAAGTTTCGGCATATGAAAAGTCTCTTGGCATTTCAATAACATCCGTCTCTTCCACTTTAAAAACTGGTTTCGAGACATTAAAATATAATATGATTAAAGTGCTCCCTGATGATGATGATAAATTCAAACTGGTTGGTGACTTGATACAACCTTCTGATTTTGTCGTCTTAGTTGTCCCCATAGATAAGGCTGCTCCAAAGGGTCGTCTCATACTACCCCAACAGCAAGTCATTAGAGATATCCTTGAATCCGACGCTATGGCAATTGTGACAAAAGAATATGAACTGAAAGAAACGCTAGAATCTCTTGGCAAAAAACCAAAGCTAGTCATAACCGATTCACAAGTGTTTTCTAAGGTAGCCGCAGATACACCAAAAGACATTATGCTCACATCATTTTCCATACTATTTGCCAGATATAAAGGTGATTTAGTTGAAATGGTGAAAGGCGCAAAAACACTAGATACTTTAAAAGACAATGATAAGATACTCATTGCTGAAGGCTGTACCCATCACAAGCAATCCGATGATATAGCTACTGTAAAGATTCCTCGTTGGATTCGTGGTTACACAGGCAAAAAAATAAACATCGATTATGCCTCAGGTATGAGTTACCCAGATAATGTGGAAGACTACAAATTAATCATTCATTGCGGTGGCTGCATGCTTAACAAAAGAGAAGTCGGTCATCGTATCTCAACCGCGGTGACCCACGAGGTACCTATTGTGAATTATGGTGTGTTAATAGCCTATGTTCAAGGCATCATGCCAAGAGTACTAGAACCTTTCCCACTGGCAATGATGATACTAGAACAAAGCGTACCTCCAGTACGCGATTCTCTGTAAGAGAATTGTTCCAGGAGGAAAGTTCTGCTTTTTCATAGGAACTTTCCTGACTGAAGAACAAAGTGTACCTCCAGTACACGTTTTCACGAAGTGAAA
>JAQICP010000248.1 GCA_027858555.1 Vallitaleaceae bacterium | reverse complement strand
GCTTTGTATGCTGGTTTTTTGTATGATGTAATGTGTTTTTTTTAAAAATTAGCTATTAAATACACCAATTTTTTTGCGTTTACATGGATTCGCGAATAATCAATTCAATGTCCAACATGATTTGTTTTGGTGCGATAGTCCGATCATGTATTTGTTCTAGAAGCATTTCACAGGCTAAAAATCCCATTTGGAATTGTGGTTGCTTAATAGTTGAAAGTGGTGGCTCACACATAATTGAAAGATCTGTATTATCAAATCCAATGATGCCAAGATCCTCTGGAATCTTTAAACCTAATCGTTTAGCGGCTTTTATTGCCGCAACTGCAAACACATCTGAAGCAGCAAAAATAGCATCTGGACGTTCATCCATACTTAGAAGCTGAGTAGCAATCGAAAAAGCTGCATCATAACTGAAAGCTGGAAGTTGTACTATTAGGTTAGGTATGGCTTCGACATTGGCCTCTCTCATTGCTTTTAAAAAACCTTCTCGCCGTTTACGGGAATACATATATTTCAAAGGACCATTAATTAACGCAATCTTTTTCATGCCCTTAGATATCATGTAATCTACAACTGCTTTACTGGCGGCCCCATCATCAATTGATACATATGAATAATTATTATCTTCAAGATGTTCAGCACATTGAACGATTGGTATTTTTTCGCTGATATTTTCTAGATCAGCTAATGAATATACAGGGTCAAGTGTGATAACGCCCTCTGAGTTAGTATCGGTGACTATATTCTCTACAAATGAATGGGTAAGTGGATGAGAACCGGTGCGAACTATAATTTCTTGATAATTATGCCTGCTTGCAGAAGAAGCAATCCCTTTAACGACTTCAGAATAAAAGGGATTAACAATATCTGGTATTAATATAAGTATGAGATTACTATCGGTTTTTAATGGAAAATTTTCATATCCGACCTTCCTGACTGCTTGCATTATTTTTTTGTGCGTTGATTCTTTGACGTTGTCTGTGTTATTGAGTGCTCGAGAAACGGTTGCAATAGAAACCTTTGCTTCATGAGCAACATCATGGATTGTGATTTTTCGATTTTTTACCATATCATTATCCTTATCTTAATTAATGTAAATAGAGTATCATTATTAGACACAAATGTAAACAAAATCCCTTAATAGGCCACTAAAAAATAGCCATAATGTAAATATTGTAAAAAGTTGCATGTAAATAATGTAAAAAAGGTAAATCTATTGACACTAAATGTAAATAGTGATATCGTTTAAAAAGTCAGATGTAGTACTTAGATGTAGTACGAATTTAACAACATTAAACTTTGAATATGCATTAAATTTGCAGCAATTACCTTAGCTGTACACTTGAGATTATTATAAGAAAGGGGTGGTTTTGTGATAAATGTAGGCGTTGTGGGTTGTGGTTCAATTGCAAGAAAGCGTCATGCTACAGAATATTTGGCAAACTTAGATGTTAATATTCTTGGATTTAATGACCATTACAACGAACGCGCTGACTATATGACAAAGGAGTTTGGTGGTAAAGTATATGATTCTGTAGATGAGATGTTTGCTGACCCTAGTATAGATGCTGTAAGTATTTGCGCGGCCAATGCGTTCCATGCAGATCTCACAATTAAAGCGCTAAATAGTGGCAAGCATGTACTTTGTGAAAAGCCAATGGCAATCACACTCAAAGATTGTGAAGACATGGTAGCTGCTGCTCACAAGAACAATAAGCAGTTGATGATCGGACACAACCAACGGCTTTCGCTGGCGCATATAAAAGCAAAACAGATATTAGATTCTGGTGAGCTTGGTAGAGTGATCAGCTTTTCTACAACTTTTGGTCATCAAGGTCCTGAGATGTGGGGAATTGATAAATCTGCGGATACTTGGTTTTTTAAGAAAAGTTCTGCAGCTTTTGGTTCAATGGCAGATTTGGGTATACATAAGATTGATCTTTTGATTTATTTGATTTCTGGACATGTTACAAAAGTATATGCTGACTTAACGACTTTAGATAAAAAATTCACAGATGGCACCATGATTGAAGTGGATGACAATTCTGTATCGATTTTGACTTTTGATAACGGGACTATTGGAACAGTAACAACTAGCTGGACATATTATGGTGAGGAAAGCAACGCAACAATCCTCTACTGTGAAAAAGGTATTATACGCTTATATGCCAATCCAACGTATTCATTGGAAATCATATATAGTGATAATACAAAAGTACATTATGAATTAGATAAAATACAAACTAATGTCGATGATATACAGACTAGTTCTGGAGTTATTGATATGTTCATCGATGGGGTTGTACGAGATGAAAAGACGGTTTTAGATGGAGCTATTGCGTTAGAGTCTATGAAAGTCGTGTTTGCATGTTTGAAGTCTTCAGAAGAAGGACGCCCAATAATAATGTAATGTAACTGTAGTAACAATCCATGAAGGTTTATATTATAAAATAAAAAGGAGAAAAAAGATGAAAAAATTTTTAACTATTTCTTTGAGTTTAGTAATGGTGGCTAGTATGTTAGCTGCTTGTGGGAGCTCAAAAGATGCGAACACAATTTATGTAATGGGACCTACACCTGATCATGGCTGGACAGCTCAGGCTGGTTCTTATGCTGAGGCTAAGGTTGCAGAAATCAAAGCAGCTGGGGAGTACAATGCTGTTTACTTACCTGCTTCTTCTGGTGAAGAACAAGTGGATCAAGTTCAAACTATACTAGCTAATGGTGATGCAGTTGGGGTTGTGTTCTTTGCTTTAGAAGATTCTGCAAAAGCTGGACAAGAAGCTTTGATTGAAAAGGATGTTCCTTTTATCTCTTTCGACAGAATCATCGAAGGACCTGATAAATCTGCCATCTTAAATGCATCTGGCGACAACTGGCAAAGTGGTGCAGGTATCGCTTATTGGCTGCAACAAAAAGGCATGGTTCCAGGAGATGTTCTTGTAACATTATTTGGCGATAACGGAACAGTATGTTCACGACGTCAAGAAGGTTTTGAACAATTCCTAATGGGCGAAATCACATATTATGATGATGATTCAAAAGAAACATATTCAACAGATAAAGTATGGACACGTGGAGAAATTGACGAGCTGATTGCTACATATAAAAACGTATGTAACTGGTCTGCAGATGGCGCTTATGGCTACTTAGAGCAAAAACTTGGCGATATCGTTGCTGATGCATCAGAAACAGGTTCTTTATATGTGTTTTCTATGGAGGATGAAATGACATTTGGTTTCTTGAATCTATTAGAAGCGAATGCTGTAGATGAAGCTACAAAAACTGCATTAGCTGATTTAGACGTTTATATTTCTGCCATCGGTGGTATGGCTGAGTTATATGCTGTTATAGATGGAAGTTCTTCTCAAGCACCTACAGCTGACATATATTTTGATGATCTTATGTCTGTATACTTCTCACCAAAAATGATGACTAACGTTATTGATTATATGTTAGATTATCTAAGTGATGATTGGTCATATGAAATTGGCGACGGTAAATATGAAACTGTATGGATTGTCGACAAGTCAAATGTAGCTGATTACGAAGGATTTTCTGGTCATAAAGCTGAGTAACAATCAACAATATTAATGCTTATGCGGATGCAGGGTTTTCCTGCATCCGTTATTTTATCCTACAGGAAAGTGCTACGATTATTAACAGTAAAACTTTCCTGATTAATTTAACATTTACTACTGGAATGAGGAGGCGTAGCTTCTTTCATGACAAAACGAATTGAATTGATTATATTTATGACAGTACTGGTAAATATACTGCCGTTGGATTATACTTTTTATTAAAGTGCTATAGAAATAAGGAGAATTTTATGAGTATTCTTGAAATGAAAGGAATTTCAAAGACATTTGGTGGTGTGCATGCACTTAAAGATGTTCATTTCTCACTAATTAAAGGCCAGATTCATGCGTTACTTGGTGAGAACGGTGCAGGCAAGTCCACACTGATGAATATACTAACTGGTGTTGTTCAGATGGATGCTGGGGAAATTGAATTTGAAGGGGTGTATTATGCTCATCCTACGATTATGCAGATGGAACAAGCGGGTATTGCTTTTGTGCATCAGGAAATAAATGTCGTTAATGATTTGACTGTGTATGAGAATATTTTTCTAAACAGAGAATTAACGAATAGATTTGGTATTCTAGACCAAAAGAAGATGATACAAGATACAAAGAAATTATTTATAGACCTAGGTGTACAAATCAATCCAAACAGTATGGTTTCTGAACTTAAAACAAGTGAAAAACAGCTATTAGTAATATGTCGAGCGCTTCACGCAGATGCAAAGCTATTCATATTAGACGAGCCTACTACAGCACTTTCAAATCAAGAGGTATCTCACCTTTTTGGTATTTTAAGAAAATTAAGTAAAAATGGAAAATCCTTTATATTTATATCTCATAAAATGCCAGAGATTTTTGAGATTGCACAAAGCTATACCGTTTTTAGAAACGGTGAATATGTATCATCTGGATTAATAAGTGATGCAACACCCCATAAGATTGCAGCTGAT
>JAQICP010000113.1 GCA_027858555.1 Vallitaleaceae bacterium | reverse complement strand
TTGATGACATCTAAGCCTTTAGTGATTAACTCCAGTTTTTCAAGGAGGTCCACTTTCAGTAAAGAACCTTCTTTCTCACGTGCAATAATCATCTTATCAATGGCAAGATTAACCGAAGTTTCAAGAAGTTCTTTAAAGATGTCTTCATTATCGTCATCTTGTTCTTCTAGTTTGAGGACATCGGGATAACGACTTATATGTGAAACCTTAATATCATTTTCAATATCAAACTGTGTACTGATGCGATCAAAATGAGACATGTATTCATAAGCTAATGCTTCATTATACTGAATCACTTCTTTTTTAGTAGAATGGTCCTCATAATTGATGTAAAGATCTATCTTCCCCCTAGACAAACGATTCTTAATAATATGACGTATGTGATTCTCTAGAAAATTCAACTTTCTAGACATTCTGATATTAACATCTAAATATCTATGATTGACAGACTTCATTTCTACGGTAATTATTTTGTTATCAATCGTGTGTTCACCTCTACCAAATCCTGTCATGCTTTTGATCATATAGTCCTCTTTCTTTTCCGCAATATCTTATTAATCTTTACCGTATTATACATGAGTGATAGGTTTAAGTCAACGTAGTCCCTTCTTCTGAACCAATCATAATGTTCAGATTTTGAATAGCTGCACCAGAGGCACCCTTCCCCAAATTATCAATTCTACACATGATCAATACCTGGCTGTCATTACCTAAAATAAATATTTCAGCATTATTGGTATCATTACTGCCTAACACATCAAACCCACCAGCTATAATACCGTCCCCTGATGGCTGACTATGCACTTTGATGAAATACTCATTGCCATAGTACGTTTGATAAAAATCATAGACATCTTGTAGGGAGGAGACGCTACTTAAATCCGCCATATTAAAAGCAACGGAAACAACTAATCCTTTGTAATAATTATTAATGATTGGTGTGAATAACGGTTTTTTAGTTAGACCAATATGTTTTTGCATTTCAACTAGATGTTTATGATTCATAGTTAATGCATATGGTCTAGGTAGTGCCAGATAATCAATTTTTTTAACCTCATAATCCTCTATTGCACCTTTTCCAGCACCACTATAACCAGATACCGACGTATATGAGACAGGGTAATTGGCACTTAATATACCTTCTTTAACTAGTGGTGATAAAGCCAGAACTGCAGCCGTTGCATGACAACCTGGATTAGAAACACGCATGGCTTTTTTTATACGACCACGTTGGTCAGGACTCAGTTCAGGCATGCCGTAGGTCCAATCAGGATCTGTTCTATAAGCAGTGGATGCATCAATGACCCTAGTCCTAGTATTAGTAATCATACTGACTGATTCTCGCGAAGCATCGTCTGGCAAACATAAAATAACAATGTCTGCCTCGTTTAAACAAGCCTTTCTAACATCCAGTTCTCGTCTATCATCAAAATCAATTGTAATTAATTCAATATCAGGATGCTTCTCTAGATATTGATTCACAGAAAGACCTGTAGTGCCGTGTTGTCCATCAACGTATACTTTATGTTTTTTATTACTCATTCTGACCTCCTATGTTGATATGAACTTTTACCGTTCTATATTAAGCGTTTAGCAATAATTATATTGGTATTTTTACTAAATATAATTATAATGTCATATTGATATTATTACCGAACTAAGTTATTGATGAATATATATACTTAATAATGCATTATATTACATATGCCTATTATACAGAATATGTCCTTAAAGTCAAGAAACACTTCCGCCCTTAGCTGATTAAAGACAAGTACATATACCGAAAATAATGTTGTCATGATTAGGTGTCACTTTTTGGATTCAGAAGTTTGAACCCTATGAAGCTGTGACCTTCTAACTCTAACAACCGCTTTTGTTCATTGGCGCCGCCTAAATCCTTTATGCTTATTTCATACCTACTGTTAATGACACGATGCCAAGGTAATTGGTGTTTTACTGACATAGAATGCAATATTCTTGAAACTTGTCTTGCCGCTCTAGGATTGCCTGCTATTTTTGCTATATCACCATAGCTCATAACTTGTCCACAAGGAATGCTTTTTATAATGGTGATCACATTTTCTGTAAATGGTTCTATGAGCGTTACCTCCTATATAACAGTATATGAATGCATGCTTTAAATACTATTATTATTATTTGCTACATTACAAATTATAACTGAAGCCCGCGACAAAAACAATTCTAATATGATACAATATATTACACGAACCTAAGGAGGAATTTATGAAATTTAAAGACTATGATTATATACGACCTGATATGGCGGTTTTGAAAGCATCCTTTAATGTTTTACTGGCATCTTTTACTGCTGCGGATACATTTGAGATCCAAGATAGTATCATGACTGTAATCAATAAAATAAGAGCTGATTTTGAATCCATGACAGATATCTGTGGTATAAGAAATACCATTGATACAACTGATACATTTTATGAAAATGAACAAGCATTTTTTGATAAGAATCTACCTGTATACGCTGGTTTAGTGACCGATTACTACAAGGTATTAGTCAGTTCAATCTATGAACCACAGTTACGGGATAAATGGGGCAATCAACTATTCGACTTAGCTACCCTTTCCATTAAGACCTTTGATCCAGTTATCTTAGAGGACTTACAAGAAGAGAATAAATTAGTAACTATGTACCGGAAATTAATTGCCTCTGCTAAGATTCCATTTGAAGGCGAAGAACGTACACTCACCCAATTAACACCATTTACAAAATCGAAAGACAGAAGCATTAGAAAAGCTGCTTTTGAAGCCATCTCGGGCTTTATGAGTACCAATGAGGCTACCATAGACGACATATACGACAAACTAGTTAAATTAAGAGCAGGTATGGCCACGAAATTAGGTTATGATAGTTTTGTAGCTCTAGGCTATGATCGTCTATCTCGTACTGATTATGATGCTGCAAAAGTAGCTAACTTCCGAAAGCAGGTTGAAACCTATATTGTACCGATTGCAACTAAACTTAGACAAGAACAAGCACAGCGTCTGGATTTAGAGGCCTTAACCTATTATGATGAACCTTTTGAATTCAAAACAGGCAATGCCGTACCAAAGGGTAATCCAGAATGGATTATTCAAAATGGTGTCACCATGTACTCGGAGCTCTCAGAAGAAACCAAAGAATTTTTCAACTTTATGGTTGACCATGAATTATTGGATCTTGTAAGCAAGAAAGGCAAGGCTGGTGGTGGTTATTGTACTTATATTCCAAATTACAGCTCACCTTTCATATTTTCTAACTTTAATGGTACTTCTGGTGATATAGATGTATTAACCCATGAAGCGGGTCATGCGTTTCAAGTATATCTCAGTCGAGATTTCAAGGTGCCTGAATACACTTGGCCCACATTCGAAGCATGTGAAGTACATTCTATGAGTATGGAGTTTTTCACTTGGCCTTGGATGGACTTGTTCTTTAAAGAAGATGCTGACAAGTATCGCTATACCCACCTAAGTTCTGCTTTAGAATTCATACCTTACGGCGTATCAGTAGATGAGTTTCAGCATTATGTCTATGAGAATCCTGAAGCTACCCCCAGCGAACGTAAAGCTGCTTGGCGAAGTATAGAGAAGAAATACCTGCCTCATCGTGATTATGCAGATAATGATTTTTTTGAAAAAGGTACCTTCTGGTATAGGCAATCACATATATTTGGCACACCATTTTATTATATCGACTACACGCTGGCTCAATTATGTGCATTCCAGTTCTTCAAATGGATGCAAGAGAATAAAGAAGAAACATGGCATCAATATGTAAAACTGTGCAAGCTTGGTGGTTCAAAACCCTTTGTAGAATTGATTACATCAGTGGGACTCAAATCACCATTTGAATCTGGCACTGTTGAATCAGTTGTTGATGTGATTAAGGATTGGTTGGAAGAATTTGATAAGAGTCATACACTAACCTAGATTGGTGTAAGCTTACCTAAACTGGTCTGAGCTGGTTTGAGTTGGTCTAGTTGGAATGATTTCTGGCTGTTGATACCAATGCGTAAATACTAGCAAATGAATATTAGTAGATGTAATTTTAAAGGTGGTGATTCGAAAGAATCATCACCTTTGTATTTATCTTATAGGAAAGTTCTCCGATTTCAAATGAAGAATGCTTTCTTGCTTAACTTAATATTCCCTTCGCGAATGACGAGGCATAGCCTCTTTCTTGTAGCAGTTGTTCTCAATGTAGCTATGCGTATTACCGTTAAGATGGATCCTTCGGATTTTAGAAAGCAATACAGCTTTTGTTCAACCTATCCATGTTCAAAACAAGGTAAACTTCACGCCAGTTACAGTGACATATATTCTTATCAATATGGCATAAACGACCATTCAACTCAATAGATATCTCTTCTATTCATCTTTTCTGTCTAATAATCAAATCGTTATTTTTTCTTCCTGTTTCGAAACACACTATACATATAGATACCAACTGCAATCCATATAAATACAAAACTGATTTTATAGGTCATGGTAAATGGTTCCTTATAGATAACCACCCCTATTAATAACATTAAAGTTGGTGCTATGTATTGTAGAATGCCTACAGATGCAAGTGGAATCCTTTTAGCACCTTCTGAAAACAAGAGCAGTGGTATGACTGTCACTACCCCAGCTAGTGCCATAAATAGATACATCTTAGGCGTTGCATTTAGTAGATGGCCTGTACCATTTATAGTGATCACACTCATGAATATGAGTAAAAACGGCAATGCAATTAATAGTTCAAGCAAAAGACTATGCAATGAATCCAGCTTATATATTTTTTTCAGATAGCCATAAAAACCAAAAGAGAAAGCTAATATTAGAGATATCCAAGGTACCTGACCAAAACTGATAGCCATAAATACAACTGTTATAATAACGATAGATAATGAAACAACTTGTAATTTATTCATCTTTTCTTTAAGTAAAAGAACCCCAATAAGGATGCTGATAATAGGATTGATATAATAGCCAAAACTGGCTTGCAGCACAAATGCTGAATTCACAGCAAAAATAAATACAAACCAATTAATTGCAATCAAACTACCGGTTAAAAGTAGGGCTACCCTTTTCTTTCGGTCTTTAATGTAACTGACATAGATCTTTTCTTTTCTTATAGTTACAATATTCAGCAATAATAGAAAAGAACAGATAATTCTAAAGGACATGATTTCCAGTGCGGCAAGGGTACCTAATTGCTTCCAGTAAAGGGGTAAAAATCCCCATATAAAATAGGCTAGAAATGTCTGTACATAGCCTTTTGATTCATTAGTCATTATTTTCTTACCCTTCTGAGTTAAATAAACCACCTAAATATGTGTTCACTGACTGATAACCCTAACTACTTATCCTCTTGATCAAAAAAATCTTCTACACCTCTAAGTACCCTCTCAATATCTGCTTGACTCACACCATTATTGGTTGCGAATCGCATCTTATAATGCTCTGAACCATTAATAATAATTCCTTTTGAACTCATATAATTAATAAATTCAGGCTCATCCACTGTTACATTGAAGTTAAAAAACACGAGATTAATATGGACGCTTGATTTATCTATATCGATTTCTTTTATATGATTTAGTCCTTTTGCCAAGGTCGTTGCATTCTCGTGATCTTCGTGTAGTCTGAGTCGCATATCTCTAAGTGCAATAAGACCTGGTGCAGCAAGTACGCCAACCTGTCGCATACCCCCACCCATGAGTTTTCGATTTTTACGAGCTTTATCTATGAATGCTTTTGAACCTGCAATCAGTGAGCCCACTGGTGCACAAAGTCCTTTTGATAAACAGAACATAACAGTATCTACGTGCTTGGTTATTTCTTTGACATCCGTGTCAAGATAAGTGGCCGCGTTAAAAAGTCTAGCACCATCTAAATGAATGCTTATACCATGTTCATCTGCAAGTTCTCGTATGCTAGCCATATAATCTAGGGGCAATACAACTCCGTCCCCATGGGCATTTTCAATGCATATCAGTCTAGTAAGTGGATAATGTATATCCGTACCTCTTATACGCTTTTTAATGGCTTTTATTGGCATCATACCACTATCGCATTCGATGGTTCTAAGTTGTACCCCTGAAATAAGCCCAGCTGCACCAACCTCATGTTGAATGATATGACAATCATCAGACAAGATAACCTCATCAGAAGGTTTTGTATGAGTCAGTATACATAATT
>JAQICP010000541.1 GCA_027858555.1 Vallitaleaceae bacterium | reverse complement strand
CAATTCTATTATGCCTCCGTAACCGATTATGCTCCAATAGAATACATGAATGATTCAGGTGAAATAAAAGGATTCGGTATTCAATATCTTGAGTATGCCAGTGAACTTCTAGGTATCGAATTCATACCTTATAACGGCATGACAGATATGACTTGGTCTGAGAAATTGTTGGCATTAGAAACAGGTACAATTGATCTGTTAACCA
This sequence comes from Vallitaleaceae bacterium, assembly GCA_027858555.1. Taxonomy (GTDB): domain Bacteria; phylum Bacillota; class Clostridia; order Lachnospirales; family Vallitaleaceae; genus JAQICP01. The sequence continues at coordinate 2,621 of JAQICP010000541.1, read as the reverse complement.
CCGTTTCACTCACAGAAGATCGCTTAGAATATATTCACTTCACAGATCCATACTTGGTAGCTAATATCATTGTTGTGGGTAATGACGACGAGCGGCTGATTCTTGATGAGGCAAGTATGGCTGACGGTCTGATAGCATTACCTTCCCATTATTGGCAAAATAGCTACATCACATCTATAATTCCAGAAGCTAAAATCATCAATACTGATACCATAATGGATAGTTTCAATCTAATTGATCGTAAAATAGCAGATTTCACCTTCCTTGAGAGTACAGTGTATAACTACTATACTCAACAGCATCATTATAGCAACCTAAAAATAGTTGGTGAATTGGACTTGCAAATCAGCCATCATATCGGTGTTACTTATAGTAAGCCTCTCCTAAGAGATATCTTAAATAAAATCATACAAAACACATCATCTTCAGTTATTCAATCAGATGCAATCATCATAGAAAAACCAGTAGATCATCAACTTTTTTTGTTATACATTATCATATTCATATCATTCTTATTATTAACGATTATCATATATCTGATACGCGCTCTGAATAAACGAAATCGAAATCAGAAACAGTTGGAAAAAAGCAAAATACAACTTATCGAACAACTATCCCATGATCTAAAAACGCCTTTAACATCATTAAAAGTCAATGTCGATTTACTCAGCTATAATATTATTACGGAAAATGACAAGCAAGATCACTATCATAAGATCGATAATCAAGTCATGAGACTAAATAGTATTATCGATGAACTCTATCTAATATCGAATAAAGATGCACCCTATGAACTTAGCCAACCGCAAAATCAAATTATCCCAATATCTCAAATCCTAAGTAATTACTATTATGAGGAATTAGCCTATGTTGAAAGCAATAACAGACTACTATCTTTTGATGATCTTACAAACGGCATGGCACATATCAAAATAGATACCTCTGATCTATTCCGTATATTGACCAATCTTATAACTAATGCTGTGAATTTCACTGCAAAAAAAGGTAAGATTCTTCTAAAGCTTACACAAGATGATACAGATATTATCATATCAATCGTTGATAATGGAATTGGCGTTTCACAGGAATATCTGCCACATATATTTGAGCAGTTTTATCAAATTAGTTCATCAAAAAACACTGATGGTAAAGGGTTGGGACTTTTTATAACTAAGGAATTGATTCTTCAAAATGGAGGTACTATCAGTGTTACATCTGATGTGAATTCATACACAGAATTCAATATCAGGTTCCCCATGCAATAATTCTACAAACTGGTCACTCTAGCAAAGTGGCATTTTAAGCCTTTTTAAAATGCCCACCCTATCTCATTAAAAACGATTTTCCTATAAATAGCCGCAAAGATGCCACAACAACCCATCATGGTTGTTGCGGCATTTAAATTACTCCAATTTAATAATTAATAACTACTCCACTGGAGATGCGGTCAACTTATAATAGACAACATCACTATTCCATGCACGTACACCCATAGCTCCTGCTTGCATATAAGTATTATCCACAACAGAACCTACATATACATCATCAACATATGCTGTGATAGTTGAACCATCTCTGACAACTTTCAGATTAAAACGATCATATACCGTCAACCAGCTAGGTAAATCAAAAGACTCGATTTGTTGCCAATCATAGTTACACTTACCAATCATTAATTGATCAGAGCTGATGTCAACACCTACATAGTACCCTTGAAATTGACAGTTACCGTTTCTAATATCTTGAACATTGAAAACGATTCCTGCATTATTAGACTCACCTTCAGTGTTGGTTATAACATTCATATCACATTCATAAGTTGCATTTTGTGTATAGTAATTTGTTGTTTCGTAATGTGACATTGGATTACCTTCGATATAACCGTCACCTCCTGTCACAACCATTGGGCCTTCTACATCTTTTTCAAGGTAGATAAAGGTGTCATAGGTCAGATTTGGTCTTTGTCCTTGATAATCAGGCCAAACGATACCAGTATTTGTGGTAGCAACACTAACACCATCCCATACGATCATGAATTTATCTTTTTCATAATAGTTATCAAGGTTCATATGAATTGTACTTGAATCCATACTAAATACCTGATTAGTGATGAAGGTACCATTATAATTATAGACTTCTTTGGCTGCTTTGCCAGTATCCACTATAACCAGATTCATGCCATCATAATTATACAAGGTGAAATCTTTTACACTTGTTGACATCCTACCTATTTGCTGATATGTGTTACTAGTACTGTTATAAACACAAAGACTAACTGGGTGAACAAAATCCAAATTCTGCGTACACATAAAGAATATTTTGCTGTAATCATATGACGCAAGTGCTTTCGTCCCGTAGTAGATTGAATTCGGTGATCTGATACCACTTTGTTCACTTAATACAATCTGCTTAGTTGACTGGCTTGACGCAAAGTCTACTGAAATATTACCCATTCCATCATTATGAATGGCGTTGACAAGCAATGCATCCACTTTTACCAGATCTTGTTCATCATTGTATATTCTTCCAGATACGATAACTGCCTGTTCTCTGTTGGCATCACCGAGAGGATCGAATTTACCGCCTGACCCAGTCATGATTCCGTTGGTATTGATATAGTC
>JAQICP010000422.1 GCA_027858555.1 Vallitaleaceae bacterium | reverse complement strand
GATCACGGTCCACCTTTTCGCCATTGGTCTCAAGGTAAAGTGCTTGAAGATTAAGACGTTTAGTGCCTGGAATCATTGAGAAGGCTTTTTCCAGATCCATTCTAAGTTCTTCTGGTGTTCTAGCTTTACCAGGGTAATTCCCAGTGGCCTGAATACCGCCTGTTAATACCCCATCAGGGTTCTCAAACCCACTCACATCATCTCCCTGCCAACAATGAACAGAAATAGGAATCGTTTTTAACTGCTCCATTACTTGTTCTGTATCAATGCCCATCTCTTGATATGCTTCTTTTGCTAACTTATATGCTGTATTAATCCTTACTGTTTTATCACCCATTTTAAAGACCTCCTAGTTTTTTGAACTTATCATAAACTTTATCAATACTACTAATTATGTTTGGTTTGTATACTTTAATATCAAAGCTATCACGAATCAATATTCTTGCTGCTTTCATATCTTTCACAATCCCAAGTGTAATCATCTGAACAGCTATATTACCTATGGCAGTTGCTTCTATTGGTCCAGTAAGTACCTCACAACCTGTTAAGTCGGCGCACATTTGGTTCAGCATTTCATTCTGACAACCACCACCAATGAAATGAATTTTCTTGATATCCTTGCCACTAATTTCTATTAGTTCATCTAATACACCTTTATATAATAATGCCAAGCTTTCATATATACATCTTGCTATCTGTCCTGGTGTTTTAGGTATTGGTTGATTAGTCTCATCACAGTAATACTCAATGGTTTTAATCATATTCTCTGGATTAAGGAAACGATCATCATTAGGGTTGATTAAGGACCTAAATGGTTCTGCCGCGTCAGCCAATCCAACTAACTCTTCAAATGTATACATATTCTTATATAATCTGACCACCTCTTGAATTAACCACAAACCCATAATATTCTTCAAGAATCTATAAGTCCCATATGCACCACCTTCATTGGTGAAATTATATTTTCTTGCCAAAGGTGTCGTAATTGGTTCCTTCGTTTCAATACCCATCAAGCTCCAAGTTCCTGAACTAATATAGGCGAACTGATCATCTGTCGCTGGGACAGAAACTACAGCTGAACCTGTATCATGGGTTGCAGGCGCAATAACTTTAAGTCCTTTAAGTGCTGTTTGTTCTTGGTAAATATCTTTCATTTCACCTATTAATGTACCAGGCTCTACAGGCTTTGTCATAATTCCAGATGATATACCTACTAAACTAAGGAGTTCCGGGTCCCAATCTCTAGAATAGACGTTAATCATCTGTGTGGAGGTGGCATTGGTATATTCTATGGCTTTAACACCCGACAACCTATAGTTTAAGTAGTCTGGCACTAATAACAATTGTTTTGCTCTTTCAAAATCATATTCGTTTTCTCTAGCATGCTCATAAAGCTGATAAAGGGTATTAAACTGCAAAAACTGAATACCAGTCTTCTCATATATATCTACCTGACTCATTTTTTCAAATACTTTTGCTATGGTATCATCAGTTCTGTGATCTCTATACGCATAGACACCACCTACCTTTTCGCCCAAATCATCTATGAGTGCATAGTCAACGGCCCATGTGTCAATACCAATAGATTCAAAGGTCATGTTACCACTTAATTCTGGAAGATCTATCAAACGCATGAGTCCTTCTATAATCTCGTGAAATAGATAGTCAACATCCCACATATAATGGCCGTTCACCATAGACATAGCATTCGAAAATCGGTGAATTTCTATTAATTTTAGTTGCTTCGCTTCTAGCCAACCCAGTATAAGCCTTCCACTAGACGCCCCTATGTCAACTGCAATGATTCCTTGTTTCATCATATTCCTCCAGTCCTTATTTAAGCATACTCTTTCTATAAGCTTCACTTTCCCAACCAAGGATAAATGCTTGTTGTTCGTGAGTCATTGATACTAAAGTTAATTGCTTCTCTTCTATGAGGTTTAACACATACAAGTATGCTATTAACGTTTCTTCATTAACCCTTGCTTGTTTTAAACTGGTGATATAAGCAACTTTGTTATTCTTGAAAATTATATTTGAAGCGCTTCCATCTTTTTTATAGACAGAGTTGTTAAGGTATACCAGCTGATCAGGATAGAGTACTTTTTCACGAATGAACTCTAAAGACTGTGCGTGTCCCACAAAATAATCGGATATATAACTTGAATGACTCACAACTTGTTGCTCATTAATCACTTCAAGACTTACTTCTGGAAATGGCTCAGTAATATTCAGATATTCTTTAATCTTATTGTTCACCATTTCGTGTAATTCAATTGCCACTGGAGATGTTTGCGCCGTAACAATGACACCATGATTTTCCATAAAGATAACATCTGGCACTTTGCCTAATTTTTGTATTTCTTTAGCTATCACTGAGGTTAACACCGCACCTGGATTCACATAAGACAGCCATAGATAACTGGTGTCAACAAATAGTTTCTTTGCAATCCCCTTTCCCTCAGCGCTACAACATAAAATATTAGCATAAACCGAATGTGTATGTATTACATACTTTTTTAACACTGAATGAAAACCAGCTTCCACAGACGGTCTAAGTTCTTTAAGCCCTTCTATAGTTACTATCGCATCTTTTAGCACCTGAGCGCTTTCAATTTCAAACTGAGCATTATCAGGGTTGGCATCGTTAAAATAGTCCTTAATCAGCTTATAGTCAACCACCACATACCCTTCAGTTTCTCCCATATCTGATAATTTACATCCTGATGCTTTTACTGCCATTCTATGTTCATCAAGCTTAACCGATGTGTTACCACCTCCACCTTGTATGTAAGCTATATCTGCTGCTGCATAATGTGATATCTGAATTAATTCTTGAATGCCTTGTTCTTTCATATAATCCTCCTATTGTCTTGTTTATATATAGTGTATAACTTTCAAACTCCAGAAGCATTGACCTAAACAGTGGTTCACTAGAACAAAAAAGGACATTCTATGTAAGAATGCCCTTTCGAAGGGAGTT
>JAQICP010000410.1 GCA_027858555.1 Vallitaleaceae bacterium | reverse complement strand
AGATAATACCAAGTGGGTTTCAGATGAAGATGCAACATATGAAAAAGTTGTTGAATATGATATAACAAAACTTGAACCAATGGTTACATTTGGCTTTAAACCTGATCAAGTGAAATCTGTGAATGAAATGTCTGATACTAAAGTAGAACAGATCTATATTGGTAGTTGTACCAATGGCAGAATAGAGGATTTAAGAATCGCTGCATCCATATTAAAAAATCATAAAATCAGTGATGATGTACGTGCTATTGTAAGTCCGGCAACACCTGCCATCTATTCTATGGCCTTAAAAGAAGGTCTTATAGAGATATTTCAAGATGCTGGTTTTTGTGTAACTAATCCGACTTGTGGCGCATGTCTTGGTATGAGTAATGGGGTATTAGCTGAAGGTGAGGCTTGTGCGTCTACGACCAATCGTAATTTTAATGGCAGAATGGGTAAAGGTGGCATGGTCCATCTGATGAGTCCAGCATCTGCGGCAGCGACAGCAATTACTGGTAAAATAACTAATTCTAGCTTGTTTAAAGCGTAGGGTGTGGAGGATATAATGAAAAATTTTAGTGGAAAAGTACTTTTTTTAGATAGAAATGATATTAATACAGACGAGATTATACCAGCTAGATATCTCACAGAGATTACAAAAGAAGCACTGAGACCCTTTTTACTAGAAGACTTGACCCTGCCAGGCTTTGATGTCTCAAAAGACATTAAGGACAATGCAGTTGTCATCACTAGAGAAAACTTTGGTTGCGGTTCTTCAAGAGAACATGCACCTTGGGCATTGGAAGTTAACGGCATTCATGTGGTTATTGCTGAAAGCTACGCGAGGATATTTAGACAAAATATGTATAATTGTGGCATGTTTGCCATAGAATTACCAAAAGAAAAAATAGATTATATATTTGAAACTTATGCTGGTATGGAGACTACCGTATCAGTTGATATTGATCGTAACCTATTATTATTTGAAGCCACTTCTAAGTCGGATAGCATTGATTTTTCAGTTGGTGAATTCGATAAGACATTAGTTAAAGAAGGCGGTTGGGTTGGTTACGCTGATAAGAATTATTAGTATATAATTATATGATTAAAAACGAAAGGCTACCTATATGGTAGTCTTTTATACTTTAGGTTAATAAGCTATACTATATTTAATTCACAAAGGAGACTTAATCTATGGATGATCTGCATGAGCAGGACAAACAACTGACTATATTTTGCACCTTCATATTGGATCCGGATACAATTATGGGAACCATTGATGAAATGAGAAAATCTTCTGATGTTTCACAGCAACAAAGAGCTGGAAAAATATTTGATATTATCACATCCTTTATTAATGATGAAAGCACCTTCAACAGACTTAAAGAGGCAGACAAAAAAGACGGGAAAATGTCGAAGGTCGTTAGAATTGTTGATACCATATTATCGGACAAAGAAAACCCAAAGTTGAATAAAGCAAAACAAAAATATGGTGAACTATACAAGTCATACATGGCAAGTGATGATCATTTAATGATTAAGACGGAATTCGATAAACCAATTGCCCATGGTGATCTGGTTTTCCTTAATCAATTAGCGGCAATCACAGCAAGTACGCCAGCAGAGGTAGGAAGACTGACCCAGTTCAATGATCGCTATTATAAAGAAAGAATCAAGGAATTGTATCACAAAAATCATTACTATTTCGAGCAGGCGTTTGCCAATACGGATATTTTGGTGCAAGAGAAGATTCTAAGCATGATTGATACCGAATCAGAAAAAAGAGAGAGAGCCGCAGATGCAAGCAAAGAAGAAGCGTACGCTTTTCTTGAAGAATTATATATTGTGTCTACCATCGACAAAAAATTATTGAAAAGCAATGCCAAATTCACAAAGGATAAAGCTTTTGATTCTTTTCTTAAGCTTCTCCAGAATAGAGAAAAAGTAAAAAGTGTCGGTATTTTACTAGGTGATGCTTCAATAATGAATGCTATATTCAACTATAAATATGATAATAAAGGCAGTCTATCTACACTGAAACATCTTTTTATTAGCACAGCTTATCCTTATAATGACATGCTTCTAGAAAAATATGTGGAATTACAGAATCGAACTGAGGATGGCTTAAAAAAGGACCTGCAAGTATTAAGCGCAGATCATAAATTTGCCGAGGCTTATGACAAATATAATCAGATCAAGGATATAGAGTGTCTTAAAAATGATTCACAGGCACTTGCCAATGAACTAACAGATGCCATGCCAAATGATGACATCTTACTCAGAATGGCGTCAATTATTGACGGATATAAGGGGTATGATTATCCTATAGATGATATTCTAACCGGTAATGAAGTGAACACTTTCATGGAGCTGTTTTATGAGTATCTTGTTAAGTATAAAGCATTTCATAAGTGTGCCACATTAAGCGAAGCAATCAATCAATATTTTGCCATCCGTATCAGTAATGATTTTCATTCAAGAAAATCAACTATTAGATTTTCTAATAGAGTTAATGCAATTAGTGGTATCATACCAGCAGATTTATGGTATGAGATCAATAGAGTAA
>JAQICP010000371.1 GCA_027858555.1 Vallitaleaceae bacterium | reverse complement strand
TTAGATTGTTCTTCATTCTCCATCATCATAAAATGCAACCTGTTGTGTACATTTACTTCACTGGTGCCATAGTCGAAGTCAAGGAACAATAGATTAATATCTGGATACTCTTCTTTAATCTTCTTTTCAATTCCTTTACCAACAACATGATTGGCAATACATCCAAATGGCTGAATACAAATGATGTCCTTTATGCCTTGTTTTGCATATCCAGCAATCTCTCCTGGTATCAACCAACCTTCACCGTATTGGTTTAATAGGTTCACTGTTTTAGATGCTAAGGCAGCTTCTTCTCGTACATTCTCTACTGGACGGTAACGATCATAACCTTTTAAAATTTTCTCGTAGCGATCAATCATTCTATTCATGATTATTTCGGTCGCTTTGCTAAGCCCATTCCATATGCTTTTTTGTTCAACAAACTGCTCTCTCTTAGTTTCATTGTTTATAAACATTTGCATAAAGAAATTGGTAATAGGAGGTATCGAAACCTCAATCCCCTGTTCCATAAGCCAATCAACAATCCCATAGTTTCCAAAGGAATTGTATTTTACATATATCTCACCAATGATACCAATGGTTTGCACTTTTCTATCAGTAACAGGAACTTCATTGAATTCACGCACTGCTTCTCTAAGTAAATCTTTTAGCAGTTTGTGTTTTTTCTCATGTAATAATTCAGTTGATTTTTTTAAGTATTTATCTCGTAATGCAACAGTTTGTCCAGGTACTAATTCTCTGCTCACTGTACTGTAGTATAATCGAGATAAAGCATCGCCAAAAAATATGGAATGAAGTACTGTGAAAAACACTTTCTTAAAGTCGAACTCAAATCCTGGTTGGTCGTTAATAGTTCCAGCACCAGTTGTAATAGCTATCACCGGAATATTTTCAAAGCCGTTATTTACTAAGGCTCTTTTTATCATCGCGATATAGTTGGTTGCTCTACACTGACCACCTGTTTGTGTGATCCCAATCACTACATCGTCTAAGTCGTAATTACCACTTTGTAATGCACTTAATATATCACCAACTACTAATAGTGCGGGATAACACATTTCGTTATTCATTGCAGTTAAACCAACATCTAGTGATTTTTTCGATGACTTGGGTAGATTAACAATAGTATAGCCCATCAAATCAAAGATTGTTGGGACATAAGGAGAATAGAAATCACCAAACCAAGGAGCTAGAATAGTTTTCTTTCTATCTGCATCTTTGTATGGTCTGGTAGTGATAAATTCTTTTTTCTTTGTGTTACTGTAGTGCTTCAATTTGATAGACTCTACCAATGAGCGCAAACGTAATTTGATGGAGCCTGTACTAGCAATCTCATCAATACGAATAAGCGTGTATGATTTATCACTTCGCTTCAACATGTCTTTTATTTCATCGACAATGATGGCATCTGGTCCACAACCAAAAGAATTCATTTGAACGAAATAAATTGGAACATCTTGTTTGGTAGCCCAATCAGCTGCTTGTAAGATACGATTTGGATAAGCCCATTGCGAGATGGTAAAGTAATCGGTGCGGAAGGACTTGTTGTCTTTCTCAACGCTTACTTCTTCGTTAATGACATATACGCCTAAGTCAGAAAGAATGTCTGATATCTTCTGATGAATAAGAGGGTCGGCATGATAAGGATGACCAGCCAATAAAATGACCGGAACATTTTCCTTTTTAGCCTTGGCTAAAATTTCTGCATTCTTTTCTTTAATAGATAATTTGTATCTGTCCTGTGTTGCATATGCTTTAGAAAATGCGAACTCAGCAGTTTTTTTATCTACGACTAATGTTTTAAGGTATTGGATACAAGCTTTCTTTAATAGATTATCTTCTTTAAATGAAATGGCTGGTGAGTCGATCGAAATACCCGTTTTTATATTATGCAGCACCTCCGAATAAGCCGTTACAATAGGACAGTTGTAACAATTGTGAGCATTGTCATATTCAGCTTTCTCAAATAATATGAAAGGATAAAAAATACGATCAACACCTTGTTCGGCTAGGTCGATAATATGTCCGTGCGATAGCTTCGCAGGGAAACAAATATTGTCTGACATAATAGTTCCTGAACCTTTTTCATATAGACTAACGGTGCTTTCATTTGAAAGAACGACTTCAATTCCAGAGTTGTTAAATAAACTTTGCCAGAACGGGAAGTTTTCGAAAATCGTTAGTATGCGAGGAATACCTATTTTTAATATGTTATTCTCTTTTTTATCTTCTTGTTGAAAG
>JAQICP010000297.1 GCA_027858555.1 Vallitaleaceae bacterium | reverse complement strand
CCTATATCAGAATCATCTCTGATGATTTTCTAAGTACCTATTCTACTAATTACCAGATTGAGATTACAACTGCAGAAGGAAAAGCTGTTAATATATTTGCCAGTGATGAGATTTTGTATGATTCAGAAGCCGTATTCTCAGGTATTAAGTTCGGGGACTCTGTTACAATCAGTGGCTATTGGCTAGACGAAACCACACTTTGTCCTCGTGTGATCAATAATAAAATTGTCGGTAATGAATTCTATTCAGTCTATAGTGATTTATTCGATTCAACCAATTATGCAGCCCAAAGAGGTGAGATCACACAACTCTATTTTCCCAAGCGAGCTAGTGGTGAATTATATAAATCCAATATGGCATGGCGTATACTTAGAGGCGAAGTAGAGTCTACGTTTATTCGTGGTGATTATCAATTGTATAAATTAGATGATACACAGACAGGCATTGTCAACTATATGATTAGAAAAACTTATACGCCTTATGATGTGATTGCTATTGTATCAATTCCCCAGAATAATGATGTAGATGTCTATATCTCTAACTACATGCAGTTTGCTATCATACTAGGTGCCGTTGCTATCGTTATCTTTTCATTAATATTGTCACGTCTCATATCTAAGCCACTCACAAGAATTAATGACTCGGCAAGAAGAATCGCAGAACTTGATTTTTCCTTAAAAATACCTGTCACTTCAAAAGATGAATTAGGACTGCTCGCCACGTATCTTAATACTTTAGCTGTTGAGCTTGAAAGCACCCTGACTGATCTAAATACTGCTAACAATGAACTGAAGGTCAAGTTATGGCACCAGAAGGAACTAGAGGATATGCGCAAGCAATTTATAGCTGATGTCTCCCATGAAGTAAAGACACCTCTAGGTATTATACAAGGTTATGCTGAACGGGTTGTTATGCAACTAATAGAAGCAAAAGATAATAAGGATTATGTTATAGATTGTGCTTCCATTATTATAGAAGAAGCAAAAAAAATGAATAGTCTGATCAATAATATGAATGAACTTTCCAGATTAGAGTCACCCGCCTATCAACTGATCAAAACACACTTTGAATTACGCGAACTAGTAATCGATATGCTTGAGGCCTTTGATGTATTTTTAGATGAGAAAAACTATACTATCAACCGTGATTTTGATGAATTGAAATGTTATATACTAGGTGACCAAGCCAAAATCGAACAGGTCATTGTCAATTTTCTATCTAACGTAATCCGTTATACACCGACCGATGGCATAGTGAACATAACCATTGCACATAGGAAATCAAAGATTTACTTCTCCATTTAAAATGAAACTGACAACTTGGATGAAACACATATCAATCATTTGTGGGAAAGATTCTATCGCGTTGACAAATCTAGAAGTCGAGATCATGGTGGTAGTGGTATTGGATTATCTATTGTTAAAGTAATCTTAGAGTTACACGGCTATGAATTTGGTGTTGAAAAAACTGAAACAGGTGTGAGATTTTACTTCTACGCTTGTTAATATCTATACTACAACAAAAAATGCCAATGCATATATCATATGCATTGGCATTTTCTACTTCTTTTAACCTTTAAAGGGGGAGCATAAAGCAAATATATAACGATAAATGAAAAAAAAAAGTAGTACAATATATAATATAACTATCTATTACTTCTGTCCATAATAACTATTACTACCATGTTTTCTATAGTAATGCTTATCTAAGAGTGCATTTTGGATATGAGCAGACTTGTTTAATAACAATGTATTAAAGGCCATAATGCTCACTTCTTCTAAAACTATACTATGATAAACAGCCTCTTCAACTGAAAGTCCCCAAGTGAATGGACCATGCTCATTAACTAGAACCGCTGGTACATCAAGTGGATTTTTGTCCTTAAGCATATTAACAATCGTAATCCCTGTTTCTTTCTCATAATCGCCATCAATCTGATGCTTTTCTAATGGCTTAGAGCAAGGAATCTCACCATAAAAATAGTCTGCATGGGTTGTTCCCATAGGCGTTATACTCATACCAGCTTGCGAAAAGCTAGTAGCCATCCGCGAATGGGTATGTACGATACCCCCTAGCTCAGGGAATGCTTTATATAGCTCTATGTGGGTTTTAGTATCTGATGAAGGTTTGTAACTGCCTTCAACAACCTCACCGTCCAGATTAACTACAACCATATTATCTGGTGATAATTCGCTATAGCTAACACCACTAGGCTTAATCACTACTAGTCCTGATACATGGTCAAACCCACTTGCATTTCCCCATGTAAGAATCACGAGACCAGCTTCTTTTAATGCCATATTTGCTTTGTATACTGCAATTTTTAAATGTTCTAACATATGATTACCTCAAAACTTTTTAATAGAGTACGGTAACGCCTGTGTTTAAAATATTGGCTATTACCTTGGGTTAATGCCTATCAAGTTACTTAATTAGTGTAGAACTTCTCTTCCAAAACAGCCGCCAACAACTGATGCAAAACACGCTACTCCTAGTGCTACAGCTTGCTCTGATTCTACAACAGAAACGTTCATATTAGTCACATCTGCCATAATCTGCATCGCCAAGCGTGGCTTTTAGCAACACTGCCAATAACAATGATTTCTGTAAGTTCTACACCCTAATTTCTAAATCTATGAGCAATAGCTCTTGCACCATAGACAGTTGCTTCAATAATACTTCTATATATTCTTGGGGCATCTGAGCTTAAATCCAAACCAATATAGATACTACTTTAATTTCCATAATAAATCATTAAACATAAGCTCTTTTTCAAGTGCATATATGTTGGTATTTTCATTAATGTGTATATACTCAATGTCCATCATTTTTGCAAAATCAATAAGATCATCTGCATCAACATTATATGAAAAGACTGTATGATGAGCGCCACCTGCATAAATCCATGCTTTTGCTGCTACTTCAAGATTAGGCTTTGGTGTCCATAATACTCTAGCCACTGGCAAATTAGGCATTTTATGAGGTAATTCAATAGCTTCAACATCTAATATGATCAACCTGAATCTACCACCCATATCTACCAAACTAGCACAAACAGCTGGTCCAGTTTTACTGTCAAATACCATTCGAGCTGGTGGATTCTTACCACCAATACCCAGTGGATGCACTTCGATTGTTGGCTTTTCTTTAGCTAATGTAGGACATATCTCCAACATATGCGCACCGAGTATTGTCTCATTACCATCTTCAAGATGATAAGTGTAATCTTCCATTAGGGATGTGCCTTGGTTACTACTCATAATCTTCATGATTCTTGTCATTGCAGCAACTTTCCAGTCGCCTTCCGGTCCAAATCCGTAACCCTTGCTCATCAAACTTTGTGAAGCAAGTCCAGGTAATTGATCAAGGCCATGTAAATCTTCAAATGTATTTGTGTAACATGAATAACCTTTTTCATCTAAAAATGACTGTATGCCAATCTCAAGTCTTAACTGGTATCTGATAGAGTCAACTTTTTCGGAATCATCAAGGGTTTCTTTTGAAATAATGTACTTCTCTTGATATTCTTTAAATAATTTATTGATACTATCTTCATCAACACCATCTACATATGCCACTAAATCACCTAAGCCAAAGTAATCAACAGACCAACCAAACTTGATTTCAGCTTCCACTTTGTCGCCCTCGGTAACAGCAACTGAACGCATATTATCGCCAAATCGTGCAACCTTAATATGCTTGGATAGACTAGCTGCAACAGCAACTCTTAGCCACTTGCCTATTTCTTTTAAAACACTTGGATTTTCATAGTAGCCAACAACAACTTTTCTACCAGTATGCATACGCGTATGTATAAAGCCATGTTCTCTATCACCATGTGCTGATTGATTGGTATTCATAAAGTTCATATCAATCTTATCCCATGGTATCTCTTTATTGAATTGAGTGTGAAGATGTAACACTGGCTTATTCAATTCCTTCAAACCATTAATCCACATCTTAGAAGGTGAAAATGTATGCATCCATGTAATGATTCCTGCACAAGATTCATCATAATTCGCTTCTTTGGCTAACTTATATATTTCCTCTTTTGTTTTAACCGTATCTTTACATATTATCTTATATTCGGACTGCATATTATTATTAAAATGTTCAACAATAGCTTTTGAATTATTATGAACTTCTTCTAATACTGAAGGTCCATATAAGTTTTGACTGCCTGTTACAAACCAGAAACAATAATTATTTTTCACTATATTACCCCTTTCGTGTTACCTAGGTGCTGTATTTTGTTAATCACTTACTTATTAATAAATCTGTTGTAATTATATAACACGTTTAGTAAACATGCAAGTATTTTAGTAAATATGTTCATTTTTTCACCATGATTACTGTGATTATGATATACTGTACTTAGAATATTCAGTTAGAGGAGATCTAAATGGCTACAATAAAAGATATTGCAAAGAAAGCGGAAGTATCAACTTCTACTGTATCAAGAGTGCTAAACCATGACAAAACTATTAGTGTCACTGTTGAAACCAAAATGAAAATATTCAAAGCAGCAGAAGAACTAGCCTATGAGAAGACTTCAAGAAGTAAACCCGCACCGAAAAGTTTACTAAACATTGGTCTTGTTTATGGGTTTAGCGATATAGAAGAGGTTAATGACCCCTATTTTTTATCCATCAGACTGGGGATAGAAGAATTTTGTCAGTTAAATAATGTGAATATAACTTATTTAGCCACCAATGATTCAACCATCGATAACATAAGTACTCAAGTTTTCGATGGTCTGATATTTCTTGGTAGATATAAGAAAGAATTTATCGATACATTTAAGAAGGTTACCAAAAACATTATCTTAGTGCATACTTATTTTGATGATTATGATTATGATAGTATCACTGTTGATTTCATACAGATTACAAAAGATGTCATCGACTATTTCATCAGTGAGAATCATACTAAAATCGGATTAATTGGTGCTCACGAAAAGATCATTAACTCAACAGGATTTTTTAATGATAACCGGGAAGATACTTTTATCGCTTACTTAAGTAAACTTGATTTATATAATCCTAAATATGTCGAAATAGGTACCTATGATATTGAAAGTGGCTATACTGGTATGTATAACATCTACAATCGTTGTAAGTCAGACATGCCCACTGCTATCTTTGCAGCTAATGACTCCCTTGCAATTGGCATGCTTAAGGCAATCAAGGAAATATCAAAAGATGACCCAATTAAAATACGCGTTATTGGGTGTAATGATGATTCCACCTCCATGTACTTCACCCCGTCTATCTCGACGGTTAAAATATACACCAATACCATGGGGCGAATTGGAGCTAAGATTCTGCTAGAAACCATAGAAGAGTCTAGGGATGATAAATTAAAGGTATTTGTACCTCATGAGTTGGTTATCAGAGAAAGTTAATAACAAAATATAAACCAACTTCCTATTGGAAGTTGGTCTTTTCTAATGGCTTTGATTCTATGAACTTATAAAAATGACACTACATCGAGGGCTAAATGATACTAAAACGACCATCTTGTATGTGATAAACTATTCTTGTCCATTAGACACCTCCTTTGATATCTTTGATGCGGTCGGCAAATCATCATCATTATATCATTGGAGGTTTTTTGCTTGAACCTAAAGCTGTTTTTCCTCCACCCGCATAGCAGGTGGTTTCATTGATTTTCTTCACTTCGTTCAAAAAATCACGCTAAAGCGTACAAAAAAAAGCTGAATCCCTAAGGATTCAGCCTATATATTCACTAATTATATAGTAATGATAATAGCCTAGAAGACTCTGATGAACTTTCCTAACTATTTTCTATTAGTAATAGCTGCTTGAGCTGCTGCTAATCTAGCAATTGGCACTCTAAATGGTGAACATGAAACGTAGTCTAAACCAATTCTGTGACAGAACTCAATTGATGAAGGATCTCCACCATGCTCGCCACAGATACCTAATTTGATCTTAGGATTAGTTTGTCTACCTTTAACACATGCCATCTCAACTAATTGACCAACACCTGATTGGTCTAAGCGAGCAAATGGGTCTGACTCTAAGATTGATTTCTTGTAGTAATCATCTAAGAATGCACCGGCATCATCTCTTGAGAAACCAAATGTCATTTGAGTCAAGTCATTAGTACCAAATGAGAAGAATTCTGCCTCTGTAGCAATAACATCAGCCATTAACGCAGCTCTTGGAATCTCAATCATAGTACCAACCATGTATTTCATGTCGCTACCTGCAGCTTTAAGAACAGCTTCACAAGTATCAACAACCACTTTTTTAACATATACTAATTCTTTGATCTCGCTTACAAGTGGAATCATGATCTCAGGAACGATATCGAAACCTTTTTCATTCCTAATTTCAATAGCTGACTCCATAATAGCTCTAGCTTGCATTGCTGCGATTTCTGGATAAGTAACTGCTAAACGACAACCTCTATGACCTAACATTGGGTTGAATTCATGTAAGTTCTCAACAGTTGCTTTTAATTCTTCATAAGTAATACCCATTTCTACAGCTAACTCTTTGATATCCGCGTCTGCATGTGGTAAGAACTCATGTAGTGGTGGATCAAGAAGACGAACTGTCATTGGCTTACCTTCAAGTGCTTCGTACATACCTCTAAAGTCGCCTTTTTGGTAAGGAATCAATTCATTAAGTGCTGCAACTCTTTCTTCAACAGTATTAGCAACGATCATTTGTCTCATTTTTGAAATTCTAGCTTCTTCGAAGAACATATGCTCAGTACGGCAAAGACCAATACCTTCAGCGCCAAATTTGATAGCGTTGATTGTATCTTTAGGTGAATCAGCATTAGTTCTAACCTTCATTGTTCTAACTTCATCTGCCCAACCCATGAACTCTTCAAACTCGCCACCAATTTCAGGATCTACAGTTTTGATTTGCTCTAAGTATATCTTACCAGTTGAACCATCAAGTGAGATGTAATCGCCTTCAACTGTTGTCTTGCCACCTAAAGTGAATGACTTTTCATCAGCTGCAATTTTAACTTCAGCACAACCTGATATACAGCAAGTTCCCATACCACGAGCAACTACTGCAGCGTGAGAAGTCATACCACCACGAACAGTTAAGATACCTTGAGCAGCATCCATACCTTCGATGTCTTCTGGAGATGTTTCAAGTCTAACAAGGATAACCGCTTCACCACGTTTTTTAGCTTCTACAGCTGTATCAGCAGTAAAGTAAACCTTACCAGTTGCTGCACCTGGTGATGCTGGAAGTGCTTCACCATATACTTTAGCAGCTGCTAATGAATCAACATCAAACATTGGATGTAATAATTGGTCTAATTGCTTAGGATCAACCATCATTAACGCTTGCTCATGATTAATTCTACCTTCGTTTACTAGATCAACAGCAATCTTAAGGGCTGCTTGAGCCGTTCTTTTACCATTTCTAGTTTGAAGGAAGTATAATTTTTTATCTTCAATTGTGAATTCCATATCTTGCATATCTTTGTAATGGTCTTCAAGATTATTAGCAATTGTAATGAATTGCTTATAAACTTCTGGCATATCTTTTTCAAGACGCGTTATAGGTTCTGGTGTTCTGATACCAGCAACAACATCTTCACCTTGGGCATTTAATAAGTACTCGCCATAGATACCAGGTTCTCCAGTTGAAGGGTCTCTTGTGAATGCAACACCAGTTCCTGATGTGTCACCCATATTACCAAATACCATAGATTGTACATTTACCGCAGTACCCCAGCTACCTGGAATATCATTCATTCTTCTATATATAACTGCTCTTTCATTATCCCATGAACCAAATACAGCTTGAACAGCGGCCATTAGTTGCTCTTTAGGATCTTGAGGGAATTCTGAACCTTCATTCTAAACATATAAAGCTTTGAATGCTTCAACAACTTCCATTAAGTCATCAGCGGATAATTGTAAGTCACTTTCAAACCCTTTTGATTCTTTGATCTCATCAAGAACTCTTTCAAATTGTTGCTTTGGAAGACCTTTAACAACATCAGAGAACATCTGGATAAATCTTCTGTATGAGTCATATGCGAATATTGGGTTTCCAGTAGCAGCTGCAAAACCTTTTACAGATACATCTGTTAAACCTAAGTTAAGAACCGTATCCATCATACCAGGCATAGATGCTCTTGCACCTGAACGAACTGATACTAATAAAGGCATTGAGTTATCACCGAATTTTTTTCCTGTGATTTTCTCAACTTCAGTTAAGGCTACTTCGATCTGGCCTTTCATTTCAGCTGAAATTGTTTTGTTGTTTTCTAAGTAATTGATACAAGCTTCTGTACTCACTGTAAATCCTTGAGGGATTGGAAGTCCTAATTTAGTCATTTCTGCTAAGTTAGCACCTTTTCCACCAAGTAAGTTTTTCATGCTTTTGTCAGCCTCGCTGAACATATAAACAAACTTTTGGCTCATCTGTGTTCCTCCTACAATATCTTAGTTTTTAGTTACATATGTGTTAATTGAGCTCAACATAACTGTTAACCTAATTAACTTAAATCTAGTGGTAATGATTACATCTAATATTACAACTAGATGTGTAAACCCGTTGTTATTATATCATAAAACCATGAAAAACATAGGGATATTTCACAACTTTATTGATTTTTAGTATAGTTTTAACAATGTTTTAATCCCCCAATAAATAATAGTGAGATCCTCTTATTAAAACTCTACAAGCACTCTCACTAGTTTCAAATCAGTGATAACTTCCCTTCTTAATGGGTTTTTATCTGAATATTCTAACTATTAATCTGTGTTATCCTTTAAAACACGAATTTTTTATCAAAGTATTCTAATAAATCATCCAACTTAATGCGTTCTTGTAACATTGTGTCTCTATCTCTAATGGTTACCGCCCCATCGTCAAGGGTATCAAAGTCGAAAGTCAAGCAAAAAGGCGTACCTATCTCATCTTGTCTTCTATATCTTTTACCAATTGAACCACGATCGTCAAATTCAGCGTTATAATACTTTGTTAATTTGCCAAAAACTACCATTGCTTCTTCTGAAAGCTTTTTAGATAATGGTAAGATAGCAATCTGCACAGGTGCCAGAGCTGGATGAAAACGAAGTACCGTTCTTATATCGCCGCCTTCAAGTTCTTCTTCATCATAAGCTTCACAAAGGAATGCTAAGGTCATTCTATCAGCTCCAAGTGCTGGTTCGATGCAGTATGGTAAATATTTTTCATTAGCCTGATCATCAAAATAGGTCATGTCTTGTCCAGAATGATCTTGATGTTGCTTTAAATCATAATCCGTACGAGAAGCTATACCCCATAATTCTCCCCAACCAAATGGGAATTGATACTCAAAATCTGAAGTAGCGTTAGAATAATGTGATAATTCTTCTGCTGAGTGATTGCGTAACCTGATGCTCTCTTTTGATATGCCAAGAGTCAGTAACCAGTCTTCACAAAAGTTCTTCCAATAGTCAAACCAATCAAGTTCTGTGCCTGGCTTACAGAAAAATTCAAATTCCATCTGCTCAAATTCTCTAGTTCTGAATATGAAATTACCTGGTGTAATCTCGTTACGGAACGACTTGCCAATCTGACCGATTCCAAATGGAATCTTCTTTCTAGATGTTCTTTGAACATTCTTAAAGTTAACAAAAATACCTTGAGCTGTTTCCGGTCTCATGTAAACTATGTTTTTAACATCATCAGTAACGCCTTGAAATGTTTTAAACATAAGGTTGAATTGTCTAATATCCGTAAAATCATGTGCATCACAAGTTGGGCAATTAATACCTTTGTCGTCAATATAGGTCTTCATGGCCTCATTGGCCCATGCATCTACAGGCACTTTTGGTTCTTCACCCTTACTCTTCATATATGCTTCTATTAATTGGTCTGCTCTAAACCGTTCCTTACATGACTTACAATCCATAAGTGGGTCATTAAAACCGCCGACATGACCTGATGCCACCCATACTTGTGGGTTCATCAAGATGGCACAATCAACACCAACATTATATGGACTCTCTTTTATAAACTTTTGCCACCATGCTCTTTTAACATTATTCTTTAGTTCCACACCCAGTGGTCCATAATCCCATGTGTTAGCTAAACCACCATAGATTTCTGAACCTGGATACACAAACCCTCTTGCTTTTGCAAGAGCAACTACTTTTTCCATTGTTTTTTCCATTGTTTTTTCCTTTCATAAATGTGCAATAAAAAACACTCCAGCGTCCCAATAAGGGACGAAAGAATGTATCTTCCGCGGGTCCACCCTTGTTGACACATATTGGTTATATATGCCCACTTCGTTGAAATATGCTCCTAAGTGCCTTCGTCATCTGTTGTCTAGCTTACACATTCCTAGACTCGCTGAGGGGTGATGATT